>BDTI01000133.1 GCA_002923215.1 archaeon BMS3Abin16
GGCAGGTTTCCGCGGGACCAACATTCTTTCCGGGATGTCGCTTCAGGTGTATCATTGGTTCAGGATGATTCATGGTTGGGAAGCTGTGCTTGCAGGCGCTGTGATTGTGATGCTTCACATGTATATGGCGATCTGGAGGCCTGGAAACTTTCCTTTGGCGATGCAGATTTGGACTGGTAAAATGTCCCGGCATCACTATGAAGAAGAGCATCCAAGGGAACTTGAAGAACTGGACAAAGGCGAGAAAGCGGGAGGGGTGTAATGTCGAAGGCTTCTTCTGAGACTGTGATGACAGGAAAAAGCCTTTCCCTTGGCGCTCCATTTAGTCAGGGCGTTGATATCCTTCAGCTTATGGAGGTCATAGAATCGAGATGTCATGAGTACGCCATATCTGAAAATAACAACCTCTACAACAAGCTGGACTGTGCCAGAGAAGAGCTGGATGAAATACTGCTTGCCCTGGATGAAGGCCATGAGTGGGGAGTTGTAAGAGAGTGCACAGATGCCATAATGATACTCCTCCACATGATATCCCACATCACCCAGGACCCTAAGGATATCAAGACCTCCTTTGAGCGATCTCTCTTGCGGCTGAAATAATGGGAAAGGATTTTTAACACTCGGCACGACTACTCTACCATGGTAAAAGATGAGTTTGAGTCCCTCGGGCTTTTCGACAGGTACCTGACCTTATGGATCTTCGCCTCCATGGGCATCGGGCTCATACTTGGCAGGCTTTTTCCCACCCTCGGCCCGGCCCTCGATTCAATCAAAGTCGCAGGGATATCGATTCCAATATCACTGGGCCTCTTTTTTATGATCTACCCGATAATGGTGAAGATCAAGTTTTCTGATATCTTGAATGTATTCAATGCCCCCAAGCCTCTGCTCTTGACCCTGCTTTTTAACTGGGCGGTAAAGCCCTTTTTCGTGGCAGCTTTAGCATATCTATTTCTTCGAAATTATCCTCAGTATATGGCCGGCGTCATACTTTTAGGAATCGCGCCCTGTACAGCGTCCGTGCTCTTCTGGAACCATGTCGCCGAGGGGGATGATGCCAGCGGGGTCTTGATGGTTGCTGTTAATTCCCTTATGATCCTTATTCTATATCCTCCTCTTGCATCGGTCCTTCTAGGGGTTGGCGATGTTCCAGTCCCCTTTTTGGCACTGGCATCGAGTGTGGGGGTATTTGTCGGCCTCCCCATGGTACTGGGCTATATCTCGAAAAAAGAGCTTGTCAAAAGGAAGGGTGAGGAGTGGTTTGAAACACGATACCTGATCTGGACGAAGGACATGGGCATGATAGGTTTACTGGGCACCCTAATACTCCTCTTCTCATTCAAAGGGGAACTGATTTTAACCCAGCCATTCATTGTTTTACTCATCTCAATACCTCTCGTTATCGAGTTCTTTTCCATATACGGACTTGCTCATTATATTTCATGGTTAAAAGGACTGAGCTATGAAGAGGCCACGCCTGTTTCCCTCATCAGCTCAAGCAACAATTTTGAGGTTGCCATCGCCGTTGCAATCACGGTCTTTGGCATAGATTCCGGAGCAGCCTTTGCCACAGTAGTGGGGCCACTCATAGAGGTCCCGATAATGCTCGCCCTTGTGAAGATATCTCTTAGAACTAAACACATCTTTAAAGGAGGAGCTTAAGTTGTATACATTCCAGTGTACTGTGTGCAAGAAGATAGAGCGTGCCGAACCTGTGAAATGCTGTGCCCCCAGGGTCCTTTGTAAAGAAAAAGTCCCGATCTGCTGCAAAAAGCCCATGATGGAGATAATGGACGATTGACTAAAATCTTCCTTCATCACAGACCAAAAGGGCTAAATATCAACCGCTTTGCAGATTTGTTTCAATGTCTCTTCTGCCTTTTCTCGCGGCCTTCGCTTTGACATTCATCGTAACCCCACCTGTTGCCAGGTTTTTTTTCAACCGCGGAGTTGTTGGTGTTGATCTCCACAAAGAAGGCAAAATCAAGGTGTCGGAGCTCGGCGGTGCTTCCGTGTTTTTCTCTGTAATCGTAGTGCTCACGTACCATTATTTCATAGGTGTGGGCGAGCTTTTGTTCCCGATTCTCGCGCTGATCGTAATCGGCACACTGGGCATAATCGACCACTACACACGGCTCACGGCAGTGCAGAAAATCGCGTCCTTCTATGTTATCGGCGTGTTTCTCGCCTGGGGGCTTGGATATCGGGGAGCCGCCGCATACCTGGTCATCGGATTCCTTTTCATGGCGGCAGTGAATTTCACGAACATGCTCGCAGGATTCAACGGGCTGGAGATCGGGACAGGCGCGATTGCAAGCACAGGGATTATGGTAGCGTCCTATCTCGCAGGTGAAAGCCGTAGCTTCATAATCGCCTCAACCATGGCTGGAGCACTCCTGGCATTTCTCTATTACAACAGATTTCCTGCAAGCGTCTTCCCAGGCGACGTGGGCACACTCATAATAGGCGCGGCCTTATCTTCCGCGATACTGTTGGGCAGACTTTATGTTCCAGGGCTTTTGATCTTCACACCCTATATTGTGGATGCAGTTCTTAAATTCACGTCAGCCGGTGTGATGACCCGCGAGACGCAGAAACCCACCGAGGTCCGCGGCGGAAAACTCTACATACCAAAGGACACAAACCTCTCTCTTGCAAGAATTTTTCTGAGGCAAAAAGCGATGAGTGAAAGAGAAGTTGTCAGGCGGGTCTGGGCGGTTGAAGCGTTTTTCGCAGTCCTCGCCGTGGCATACGGGGTGATCTTTTGATCTGGATTGATATCACGAATCAGCCACACGTCCTATTCTTCCGTGACTTTATCCGAAGCCATGACTGTCTTGTTACAACCCGCGATTTCGGAGGGCTCAGCGGGCTGCTCGACCAAAACAGTATTGAATACACGGTTGTTGGCCGGCACGGCGGAAAAGACCGTAAATCCAAGCTTATTGAGAGCAGCAGACGGGTCTCAGAGCTTGCAGAGTTTGTCTCAAAACATGATGTCAAATATGCCCTTGCAAAACACTCTGTCGAGCTTCCGCGGGTGGCATTCGGCCTCGGCATACCCAGCATCTTCATACTTGATAATGAGTATGCAGAGCAGCAGAACAGGCTCACACTTCCCCTTGTGTCGACACTCGTTACACCCGCCGCGCTGGACCAGCAGATAATCCAGGGTCAGGGTGCAAATATGGGGCGTACGAAAACATTCAACGGAGTATGCGAGGCAACTCATCTCAAGGCATTCAAACCAGACAAATCCTCTGTGACAGAGCTCGGCGAGTATGTTGTGGTGCGCCCGGAGCCGGTGCTAGCGGCTTACTTCCAAAAACAGAGTGAAACCCAAGGGTTAATCGACAGGCTCAATAGGCTGGGATACAAAGTGGTGGTGCTACCGAGAAGCAGTGAAAAATATCAAAATGCCGTTCATCTCGAAGGAGTTGACTCACTCAACCTCATCTATCATTCAAAGGCGTTTTTCGGCGGCGGCGGGACGATGAATCGCGAGGCAGCAGTCATGGGTGTTCCAGCGGTTTCCTTTTACAGCCAGGAGCTCTTGGGTGTAGACAAATTCCTCATAAAACTTGGGCTCATGCATCACACCACATCGCTTGACTTCGATGTTGAATCCCTGCTGACAGAGAAGGGACTCAGAGAAAAGGCCGAAGGGATTCGAAAGACCTTCGACGATCCCTTTGAAATTATCGGCAGAGAAGTATCTTAAACCGTTGCCTTTAGCTCAGCAGCTTCACGCAGTTTTTCAGCCTTGTCTGTCTGTTCCCATGTGAAATCCGGGTCGTCGCGTCCGAAGTGTCCGTATGCCGAGGTCTTCCTGTAGATCGGCCGTTTGAGCTTGAGCTTTTCAATCATGGCGGCTGGTCGGAAGTCGAAGACAGTTTTCACAAGCTCAGCGATACGCTCGTCCGGGATTTTCCCTGTTCCGAAGGTGTCCACAAAGATTGAGATCGGCTCAGATACACCGATTGCATAGGCCACCTGCACCTCGCAAGTGTCTGCGAGCCCTGCGGCCACAACGTTTTTCGCAGCATAACGCGCCATATATGTTCCGCTGCGATCCACCTTGGACGGGTCCTTGCCGCTGAATGCACCGCCACCGTGGCGACCACTGCCGCCGTATGTGTCAACAATGATTTTACGCCCTGTAACACCTGTGTCGCCGTGCGGCCCACCAACCACAAAACGCCCGGTCTCGTTCACATGAAATTTAGTGTTCTCATCCAGCATATCACCGACAACCGGCTTTATCACCTGCTCGATAATATCCCTGCGCATCTCCTCTCGTGAAATGTCTTCATCGTGCTGGGCTGCAATCACAACCGCGTCAACACGCATCGGAGTTCTGTTCCGGTATTCCACAGTTACCTGCGCCTTTCCGTCAGGCCTGAGATAGGGAAGCGTTTTATTTTTTCTAAGCTTGGCGAGCATGGCTGTGAGCTTGTGTGAAAGCGATATTGCAAGGGGCAGATACTCAGGCGTCTCATTCGTAGCATAGCCGAACATCATGCCCTGATCCCCGGCGCCCTGATCCCTCTCATCGGTAGGGGTTACACCCATTGAGATGTCAGGCGACTGCGCGTGAACCTTGTTCAGTATCTCAACTGTTTTGTAGTCGAAGCCGATCTTTTCATCTGTGTAGCCGATGTCTTTTATCGCCTCACGGGCAATCGATGGGATGTCAAGCTCGGCCTTGGTCGTTATCTCGCCTGCCACAACAAGAAAGTTGGTTGTCACAAGACATTCACAGGCAACCCGGCTCTCAGGGTCAACGGTGAGCGCCGCGTCCAGCACGGAGTCAGAAATCCTGTCACACACCTTATCAGGATGGCCTTCGGTTACAGATTCAGAGGTAAAGAAATGTCGTCCTTTCATCAAGATTCACCACAAGTAGTGACACAGCGATTGATATTTATTTCTTTTGCACACAACAGGGTAGTCTGCGAGCCACAGGTCTGCATATATCTATAAATACCCCTAGGCGGAGTCTAATCGAAGGTGATTGAAATAGTTGAAAAAATCTTGATTACATGCGCGCTGCCCTATGTTAACAATGTCCCGCACATTGGAAATATCGCAGGGTCTCATCTGCCTGCTGACATATTCGCGCGGCTCTGCCGGCTCGCAGGTTATGACACGGTTTTCATCGGAGGATCCGACGAGCACGGCACCCCCGCCGAGGTAACAGCTGAGCGGCTTGGGATCACCCCTCGTGAGCTTTCAGACTTCTATTTCAAAATCCACAAAGACATCTATGATTGGCTTGACATCTCCTACGATAATTTCTCCCGCACCTCGATTCCGCTGCACCACGAGACTACGCTTGACTTTTTCGAGCATATCCAGAAAAACGGTTTTATAGTTGAAAATACGGTGCGCCTCCCCTATTGCGAAAACTGCCGCCGGGTGCTGCCCGACAGATATGTGGAAGGTGTGTGCCCGAAGTGCGAGTATGAACATGCCAGGGGGGATCAGTGCGAGCGCTGTTCAACCCTTCTCAACCCTGAGGAGCTGAAGTCACCGCGCTGCGCCATCTGCGGTGAGGAGCCGGTTATTCGGGATTCCAATCACCTCTTTCTGAGCCTGGACAAGCTTGAGCCCCGGCTTCGAGAATGGATTGAAAGTAAGAAGGGTGAGTGGACGGGTCAGGTTGTGAACATGGCGCTTGGCTGGCTCAACGAGGGTTTGAAGCCGCGCTCGATTACACGTGACATCAAATGGGGTGTTAAAGTCCCGCTCAAAGGATATGAAGACAAAGTTTTTTATGTATGGTTTGACGCGCCCATCGGATATGTGTCATCCACTAAGGAGTGGGCCTTGAATCAGGGTGAGCCAGAGCTGTGGCGGGAGTACTGGCAGGGTGACGCCCGGATATACAATTTCGTGGGTAAGGACAACATCCCCTTTCACACCATCTTTTGGCCTGGCATACTCATCGCACGGGGCGGATACTCGCTGCCATATCGTGTTGCGGGCCTGCAATATCTGAACTACGAGGGCGATAAGATTTCCAAGTCAAAGGGCTTTGGCGTGTTCTGCGAAAACCTGCCTGATGCCGGGCTCTCCTCTGACATCTGGCGTTATTATCTTACGCTGCTTATCCCTGAGACTAATGACTCGGAGTGGAAGTGGGCTGAGTTTCAGGAGCGTGTGAACAATGAGCTTGTGGCGAATCTCGGAAATTTCATTCACCGCAGCCTTCATTTTATTCAGTCCAAGTTTGACGGCGTCGTGCCTGAGCCTGATCTTTCTGAGGATGATATAGAGCTTCTCAAGTCAACAGAAGAATTTGCAGCTCAGGTTCAGGAGCTTATCTTCGACATCAGGTTCAGAGAGGCACTGCGAAAGGTGTTTGAGCTATCGGATAGGGGTAACAAATATTTCCAGTCAAACGAGCCCTGGAAACTGATTAAAACCGATCCGAAGAAGGCTGGAACCGTGCTCTATGTATGCGCAAATCTCTGCTATGACCTTGCGGTTCTATTGAGTCCTTTTATGCCTAAAAGCTCGGCCAAAATCTTTGAGATATTGAACACAAAACCAGGGACGCTGCAGGATGTGGGCAGGCAAAAAGTGGCGGCTGGAACCAAGATCAACAGGCCTGAGCCGCTGTTTCCAAAGCTTGATGACAAGAAGATTTCTGAGCTGAAAAATCGGACGTCGCAGGTCACAAAATATGAGGAGATGATTATGGGTAAGATAAGTTATGATGAGTTTTCACGGCTTGATATACGGGTTGCTGAGATAGTTGAAGTTGAACCTGTAAAGGGTGCGGACAAGCTTTTGAAGCTCACAATAGATGTTGGCGGCAAGACCAAACAGATCGTTGGCGGAATCGCACAGCAGTATTCAAAGGATGAGCTTGTGGGCAAGCGGATAGTGGTTCTTGATAATCTGGAACCAGCGGTGATTCGAGGCGTGAAAAGCGAGGGTATGCTTCTAGCTGCTGTTGATGGCGATGAGATTTCGATTCTCACGCCTGATCGCGATGCAAAACCGGGATCAAAGATAATGTAGAGAGCTGGCTATGGATCTTGCGGACATGACATGGAAGGGGGTGGAGGAGTATCTGAAAAAACGAAAGGATATTATCCTGCCCTTCGGTGCTGTGGAGGAGCATGGCTATCACCTGCCGCTTTCAACTGACGGTGACATCGCCATAGCGGTTGCTGAGGGGCTTTCCAAGCGATGCGGGGTTGTGGTTGCACCAATCCTGTGGTACGGTGTGTGCAACACAACCCGCGTGTTTCCAGGTACGATTACCGCTGATTTCGATTCATTTAAAGCATATGTGTCTGATATCCTCAGAAGTATTGCAGACTCAGGATTTCAAAGACTCTATATTATTTCAGGCCACCTCGGCGGATCCCATGTGTCAGCTCTGAAAGAGGCTGCTCGAAGCACTGATTTGAATGTGCTTTTCTTTGATCTTACCAAGGTGAAATCAGAGGATATACTTGAAACACGTGCTTTTCATGCCTGTGAGGCTGAGACCTCACTAATGCTTTATCTTCACCCTGAAAAGGTGGACATGACCCATGCCGTGGACGAGGAGATAGTATTTGACGAGTTTTCGATGACCAGCTCGGTAAAGATTACAAAAAGCGGTGTGTGGGGAACGCCGTCTAAGGCATCTGCTGAGAAGGGGAGAGCGCTTTTTAATCGTATTTTGGAGTCTTTTTCTGCAGGATTTTTACCGGTTGATTAGTAGATTTTCGTAACACAATCTGAAAAAAAGTGTTATTCGGCCTTTTCTCGGCAAAACACGAGGTTTTAGGAAGATTTATAAACGTTAGAATAAAAATAAATGGTGAGGTGAATTTCCATGCACATCAAAAAGATTGAAAAGACAACTCGATACGGCGCATGTAAATGCTGTAAGAGCTGCGCATAAAGTCGCGGCTCCATTTTTCTCATTTTTTCACCAAACTGGAGACAAATTAAATGGAAGATGAAAAACTTCGACAAAAAATCTGCACTAAATGCGATTTCTACAAGGAAGGCGAAAAACTCCAGTGCAACGCGTTCAAGGTAAACAAGCGGCTCATCGAAGAAGGGAAGATCACACTGGATGAATTGTAAATGTATCCACGCCTAAAAGACTCTGCACTCAAAGCACAGGAATCACTTTTTCTCTACAACTACAGAGCCGATGAACGATACGAGCTCGACTCTGAATCATTTGAATTTCTCAGATTTTGCACGGGTAAAAACAGTCTGGCAGAGATTGTTAAAGCCACGGGAACAGATGAAAAAGAAGCGGCCGGGCTCATCGAATACCTGGTCTCTGAGGGATGCATCGAAGACAGACGACTTGATAACGCGCCATCAGTTTTTGACTTACCCGACCCTGTGCTCCCGTCACTACGATACCTTCAGCTTCATATCACAGAGCGATGCAACCTGAACTGCGCTCACTGTTATCTCGGCGAAAAAGAAGAGCGAGACCTGGAAATTGAAACTGTGAAAAAGGCGCTAGACGAGTTTTCGCCGAACGGACTCAAGCTCCTTATAACCGGCGGCGAAGCACTTTTACACAGACGGTTCTGGGAGATAGTAGAGCTTGCACGCAGGTATCCGATCCGAATCGAACTACTGTCAAACGGAACACTGATAACACCCGCTGTTGCCGAGAAACTAGCGCAGCATATTCACAGCGTGCAGATAAGCCTTGACGGCCTTGAAAAAGGCCATGAATATCTACGTGGAAAAGGCTCCTTTAAAAAAACGATCAATGGCATAAAGAATGCGTCGAAGTTTTTGGATGTGAGCATTGCCACAATGGTGCATAAACATAATCTTTGCGAGTTTGAAGAGCTGGAAAAAGTTATAGAAACATTGGGCGCGAAGGAGTGGAATCTTGATATTCCATCGCTTGCTGGAAACGCAACAAAGGATGTGATCCCACCGACAGCTAGGGCTGCGGAGATTTTCCGCAAGCATGGCTTTGGATCTGGTGTGCATGAAGGTGAGTTCGAATATTCCTGCGGATCCCATATCTGCACAATCGACATTTTTGGCGGCGTCTCGAAATGCGGTTTCTTTGAAGACACTGTAGGAAACATTAGAGATGAAGACTTGCTTTCACTCTGGATGCGGGTGGTCGAGAGATATACCCCCAAGGTTGATATGCTGGAGTGCGCTGGCTGCATGGTTGTGGAGGAGTGCCGGGGCGGATGCAGATATAGGGCACTGATTTGCGGGGATTTCCTAGGTAGAGACCCCTTTATGTGCGCCCTGCATCTCGGAGAGGAGGGATGAGTGATAGAAAGCGATACTTACTTTTAATTTTGATTGTAACGATAGTTGTGCTCATTTTCTACTCGATAGGTGAAAAATCAGTGGAAAACAATAACCCCGCATCTAGTGGCGCAGTGAATCTGTCAAATTATCCGACTGGAACTCCACGTCCACAGATATCTCGTTTGATCAGTGAAGCATTGAAACGACGGCCAAAACCCACACTACCCCCCAATACATAATAGCGCAAACCCTAGTTGAGAGAATCCAATGATAAAATTATTAAAGGCAACACACATATTAAGCTCCCTATGAAGGTCCTTCTTATATCGGTTTGGAAACCGCGTAAAGGAGGGATAGTAACTCATGTTGAAAATTTGCTGAAGCATTCCAGAAATAGTTTCACAATCCTCACATATAGGGATCGAAAGGCGCGAAAGGAGCCCGGCGTGATCCGTGTGCCCATTGTTGACATCCCGGTTCTGCGAGGAATTACTTTCACCTTATTTTCATTTCTCAGGGCTCTTCGAAAAAACTTTGACCTTATCCACGCACACTATGCAATGCCGCAGGGACTCGCCGGCGCGCTCATCAAAAAGACGCGTAAAAAACCGTTTGTAATAACTGTGCACGGATCAGATCTCACTGTGCTTGGCGAGTCACGGTTGTATCGGCCGGTTTTAAAATGGGTGTTTAATGAGGCAGACGCGATTATCGCTGTAAGCCGACACATAGAAAAACTGCTCACATGTCTTGGCGTGGATGCAAGGAAGATAAATGTGATCTACAGCGGAGTAGACCCCCAGCCGCCTGCAGTGGAAGGTGAGCGCCGGGTGGTTTTTATCGGAGCCCTTGTCTGGCAGAAAGGAGTGGACACACTCATCGAAGCGTTTAAAGACATTAAACGTAGTTTTCCAGATGCAACGCTTGTTATCGTCGGCGATGGAGGTGAACGGGAAAACCTTAAGTCCCAAGCCCAGCGGCTCGGTTTGAAAGACATATTGTTCACAGGATATCTTGAAGACCTTGACAACATATTTACATCGCAAACAGTGCTTGTACTCCCATCGCGAAAGGAAGGATTCGGACTCACACTTCTTGAGGCGATGGCCCGCGGCGTCCCGGTGGTCGGGTCGAAGTCAGGCGGTATTCCTGAGATAATTCACGACGGCCGAAACGGATATTTATTCTCAACAGGAAACTTTCTGTCTCTTGCAGATGCTGTGAAAAAGATCTTCGCAAACGATGATGTGAGGGCAAGACTTATCAATGGCGGCTTGGAGACGGTTAAGAATTTCACATGGAGCCAGACTTCCGAGGAAACAGATGACGTCTACGAAAAAATATCTACAAGTCTTTGAACCAGAGATAGCAGTTACACTTTCATACCTCTTATTTCTCACACTCGCAGCTCTTTCATACATCATCCCGGATACCCGGATTTATTTGTTAAAATCTTTTCAAACCCCGCCAACCGCCGCTGCCTATGGCACAACACTTCTTGGACTAGGAGTTTTCATCGCCGCAGTTCGCCTTGGCAAAAAAATAAATTTCACATACCATAAGCCAGTACTATTAGGAATAGTGATTTGTGCGTCTGCCGTCATCTATCTAACGCTTGAAATCCCCCTGATACTCGCAGTTATTATGGCCCTCGCTTTTGCAGCGCTCCTCTACTACCTCTCAGCTCAAAAAGATTTTCACAGGCTCACAGGAATCGTCTTTCTCCTAGCACTTTTATCAGCGCTGTCAATTTTGCTACGAGGAATCCCAATACTAAGCGCCAGTGCAAGAGAGGCAACAGCAGTCTCAACATCGAGGGCGCTTTTCCACGGAACAGGCGTATTCGCAGGCGCGCTTTTAATCGGATTCTATGACCGCAAAAAAGCAGCCCTCGCAATCAGTGCAATGGCTGTTGTAGGACTGCTTTCAGGTTTCAAATCCGACGCAATCGCAATCATCCTCTCAGCAACAATCGCAGGACTGCTCCTAGGTAAAATCAGCCTCCGGGCAATGACGCTCACAGCGGCGGCAATAGTCTTCATACTCACAGGCGTAAGCACATTTATCGCCCTCATCGCCCACGGCGTCTGGAACATCCCGCCATTTCTCTATCCAATCTACAGGTTTGGATTCACCTTCTCAGTCTACTCTAAAATCGTTGAAACATCTCTTCCGCTGGGCTCGCTCCACGGACAGGCAATCCTCAGCACAACACAGGAGATAATGTCAACCGCAGTTCTAGGCTATACAAAACCACATATCATCACATCCACATTGTTCGGCCCTCTCACACTTGACTTCGGCCTTGTTGGACTCATAATTACAGCGGTTTTCATCGGACTCTACCTGGGACTTCTGAAACGAGACACAACACTTAGAACATGCCTCTATGCAATGGCGCTTACACATGTCCTTGTGATCATCGAAGTAGGACTTCAGCTTACAAGTATCATGTTTCTCTTTTCAATGATGTATCTCTCGATTCGGGAAAAGACAGGGCACGATTGAAAACCTTTAAATCCAATCCCTGCTGACAATATAGGTCATGAAAGTTGTGAAACGAGGCGCAGAGGCAGTTGTCACAATAACAGAGGCGCATGTTGTAAAGGAGCGCGTGCCCAAAGGCTATCGAGCAGTTGAGCTTGACAATTTGCTGCGAACAGGGCGTACCAAGCGTGAGGCACGGCTCATAGCTCTTGCCAAACGTGCGGGTGTGCCGGCACCTCTCATCCGACATGTTGACCCTGAGAAAGGTGTAATCGAGATGTCCCATATAGAGGGTGACAAGCTCAAAGAGGTGTTAAACGATATGCCTGCTTCGAAGAGAATCGAGGTCTGCCAGATCATCGGCGAGCAGATCGGCAGGCTCCACAGACGCCACATTGTCCACGGCGATCTCACAACCTCGAACATGATTTTCACCGGCAGCCAGGTTGTTTTCATCGACTTCGGACTCGGTGAGATAAACGAATCCATCGAATCCAAGGGCGTTGACCTTCTGCTCTTCAAAAAAGCACTTCACTCCGCGCACTGGCAGATTGCAGACGAATGCTACAGCACCGCAGTCAACGCATATCAAAAAGTGTATGAAAAGGCTGATGAAGTTCTGCAGCGGCTCAAGACGATTGAACGACGAGGGAGGTATTTTAGTGAGAGATAAAAAGATGACAAAATTATCTTTTATCACATCCAACCCAGATAAATACCGTGAGATGAAAGCGTTTTTTGAGGAAAACGAACTTGAGCTGGACTGGACCCGCGTGAGTCTACCAGAACTTCAGGCTGACACCCTTGAAGAAGTCGTAATCCATTCACTGTCACAGTTTAATGGCGACAGTGTCTTTGTCGAGGATGCAGGTGTTTTCATCGACGCCCTCGGCGGTTTTCCAGGGGTTTACAGCAGATATGTTTATGACACTGTTGGAAATGAGGGTATTCTCAAGCTCATGGAGGGGGTGGAAAATCGAAGCGCTCGTTTTGAAGCGGTAATCGGTTTTAAACCTCTGGACGGCGGAGACATAAAACTATTTAAAGGAGTAGTAAAAGGATTTGTCTCACTTTCCCCGAAAGGGGGAAAGGGATTTGGATACGACCCCATATTTACCCCCGAAGGATTTAAAAAGACCTTCGGCGAAGATGAACGTGTAAAATCAATGGTTTCACATAGGAAAAGAGCAGCAGAAAAATTATTGCAATATTTAAAGAGGAATTTATAATGGCTAGAATGCATTCAAGGAAAAAAGGAAAATCAGGCTCCGCCCGTCCGCATCGGACTGAGAGTCCAGAATGGGTAGAGTTTACGGGAGAGGAAGTGGAGGAGATGGTGGTTAAGCTTGCTAATGAAGGTAAAAAGCCCAGTGATATTGGAGCCACCATGAGAGATCAGAACGGCGTGCCAAGTGTCAAACTCACCTCAGGGAGAAGGGTTACACAGATACTTGCGGGAAACGATTTGACAACAGATTATCCAGAGGATCTACTCAACCTTATTACAAGAGCGGTTACCGTTGATCGGCATATGAAGGCCAATCCCAAAGATCAGAGTTCAAAGCATGGTCTTCAGCTTATCGAGTCCAAGATCAGGCGGCTGATCAAATACTACAAGGCTGAGAAGAGGATTCCTGCTGACTGGAAGTATAATCTTAAGACTGCAAAACTTCTGGTGAAGTGATGGTCCTAAAGGGGCTAAGTGAAGCTTGCGAAAGGATACTGGGTCTTGATAAAAGCAGTTCTGTTCTCTGCGTATCCCATGATGACGCAGATGGACTGACAGCCGGCGCAATTATTTACAGAGCCCTTCTTCGGGAGGGTCTGACCCCTCATCTACGCTGTATTAAAAGACTTGACCTGGAGTTTATCCAGGGTGTTTCAGCTGAGGAGTGGAGCATCTTTATATTTTCAGACACCGGCAGCGGTCAGCTTGAAAACTTTGATAAACACATTTTAGAGGATCGGCAGGTTATCATCCTCGACCACCATGAAACCACTGATTATACACATCCAAATCTTACCCATGTGAATCCTCATCTTAATGGTGTTGACGGCGCACGTGAAGTTAGCGGTGCCGGTGTTTCATATCTTTTCGCGCGGGAGCTGAATCCAGATAACAGAAACCTGGCCCATCTCGCATTGATCGGCGCGCTTGGCGATGTTCAGGACAGCCAGGGCGGGTTTTCCGGACCTAACAAGGAGATTGCCCGTGACGCTGTTGACGCCGGGCTTGTTTTGATTGAAAAGGACCTGCGTTTCTTCGGCCGTCAGACAAGGCCGCTTTATAAAGCGATTGAATACACGACAGAGCCGTTCATACCCTCTCTTTCAGGCAATGAATCCGCCTGTGTTCAGTTCCTCAGCGACCTGGATATTCCTGCAAAGAAAAATGACCGTCCAACACGTCTAATCGACCTAACTGATGATGAGAAGAAAAAGCTGACAACCGCGCTTATTCTCAAGATGATCGAACATAAGATCGATGTGAAAACCGCAGAGTCGATAGTGGGCGATACATATACGATTCTTTCAGAAAAAGAAGGGACTATTCTTCGGGATGCCAAAGAATACACGTCGCTTCTCAACGCCTGCGGAAGATATGAGAAATACGGCGTGGGAGTCGGGATTTGCCTGGGCGACCGCGGCGACGCGCTTGACTCGGCCATGTCACTTCTTGAAGAGCATAAACGCTATATCTCAAGCTGCTATGAGTGGATCAATAAAAACCTGGACAGCCTGGTGGATGCGGGCGAGGTCTACAGCATACATGCCCATGGCGAGCTCAGCGACACCGTTGTGGGGACGGTTGCATCGATGATTGTGAACTCTCAGATTCTAAATCCGGTGAAGCCTGTTATCGCATTCGCCGACTCTGACGATGAAGTCAAGGTTTCAGGCCGTGCTACAAAGGAGCTTGTAGATAAAGGCGTGAATCTTGGCCATGCCATGCTTTATGCTGCTGAGAAGACCGGGTCTGAGGGCGGCGGACACGATATTGCAGCGGGAGCTCAGGTGCCGCATGGGCGTGAGGATGAGTTTGTAAAACATATTAATGAAAAGGTCAGGGAGCAGCTTCATGGCGGTTGAGGCAAGACTAACATTTGAATACACAAAGGCCGGTGTTGCAGCGGATGTAGCCCGGCTCCTCCAAGTGGACAACGAGATAGCACCGCGAAACCTGGAGGTCCAAACTACCGCTGAGAACAACCATGTTATAACTAAAATCAAGTCAAGCAGAGGGAAAACCGTTTTTGCAACCCTTGACGACGTTGTTTTCTCCGAAAAGCTTATCTCTGAAATACTAAATATCTAGGTGATTACATATGGCGATTCGACCCTTCGACCTCATACACAAGTCTCTGAGAAAACCTGTTGTTGTGACCATGAAAAACGGGAGCATCTTCACAGGCAAGATTGTAAGCTATGATGAAAACCTCAATCTTTACCTGTCAGATGCGCGGGAGGATGAAGAGGGTGGCAGAGACTTTAAATCCATTGTTCTCAAAGGTGGAAACATCGTCTCAATCTCGCCTGTGGAATAAATCCAAATATCTATTCCGGCGGGACAAAGAGCTTTGTTACGTTTTTTATGAACTGACTTTTAAGAAGAACCCACACCTTATCTTTCTCTTCAAGAACCGTGGTTGACGTGGGGATCACTATTTCATCACCCTTTCGAACTGAGATGATTAAAAAGCCGTTTGGCGGTATTTCACCTACTTTCTTGTCCTTTACAAGAGAGTTGGGCTGGATCGTGAACTCAAGTATCTCCACATCACTTTCCTCGATAAGCGCGAGATCTGATGCTGTAGGCCGTGTTATAAGCCTGTAAAGTCGGTCTGCAACGCTGAGCTCCGGGCTTACAACATGATCTATTCCAAGGCTTTTGAAGACCTCAATATACTCAGGCTTCCCCACACGGGCCAGGACGGTTTTAACGCCGAGTGATTTCGCGAGCAGACATGAAAGCATGTTTATCTCGTCTTTACCTGTGACACCCGCTATGACATCTGCATCTTTTACACCTGCCTCCTCCAAGGTCTTGGTCTCAGTTCCATCACCCTGGATTACAAGCACATCCAGCGCCCGTGACGCTTCCTGAGCCAGATCTTTATCCTTTTCAACTATAGATACTTCATGGTCTTTTTCAAGCTTCTGAGCCATGAACATGCCCACTCTTCCGGCTCCGACAATTATTATATTCATCTATCTATTCATCCCCGACTATATTTCTGATAAGACTTGCATAGGCAGGCCGTGTGACCGCTACACCGATTGTTACACCGATTATTGTTGTAAGCGCAAAACCCCTGAGTATCTGCAGCCCGATAGAGAACAAGGGCAACATTGCTGCAACCGTTGTCATCCAGGCCGCCATGATTATGAAAAAGGCACTTTTCATCCTGTGTCTGATGCTTTTTCCCCCCTCCATGAACACCTCGTCGGTAATTACGATCTGGTCGTCGACACCTGTGCCCACAGCCGCGATTATGCCTGCAATAGCCGGGAGGTCAATGTTCCATTTGATGATTGACGCGATTCCCAGGATGATTATGACCTCTGAAAGTCCGGTGACAATTATAGGGAGCACGATGCGAGCGTCACGGTAGCGGATGAATATCACCAAGGCGACGGCCACTATTGCAAGGAGTCCTGCAAGTATCGCGTTTTTCAAGAATTCATCACCAAGTTCAGGCGGGACACGCAGTTTCTCAATAACCTCAACTTTTACTGTGAGCGAGCCTGATCGCAGAATCGCCTCAATTTGCCGTGCCTTGAGACGTCCCTCCTCATCAGCGCCGGTTGTAATCACCATGCTCTGTTGTGGCTCGCCCGCGGCCAACAGCTCTTGCAGACCCTGTGAGATTGGTGCACTGTTCACAAGACCTGTGCTTGCAACGGAGATGTCTCGTATGCCCTCGTAGCTTGCGTTAATTTCAGATGTGATCTTATCAAGCTCGCCAGGCTTAAACCCACTCATAGGCGTGTCAAAATCGATGGTGGTGATTGCGCCTCCGATTCCAGTTGTAGAGTTTATCTTCACGCCTGTGAGGCCAAAATCATCAGAGATCTTCTTTTCAATGCCATCAAGCGGCTGAGTAGAGAGAACACGTATCTGCGTCCCCTCGTCGAGGTACATATAGACCTTTTTGAAATTCTCAGCTACAGCTACATCCATAAAGTTGATTGACGCAAGCTCAGAAAGTGTGAAGGGCACACCCCAGCCGGAACCAGGGTTTTTTCCGAATGACCCCACCTTATTAAGATCAGCTCCTGTAAAGGCTGTAGTGTTCCCAATTTTTACATTGAGCCTGCCCGGCCGCCCAAGAATATCGATTGCCTCATCCGGGCTTACACCGGCGATTTCGATTTGCACGATGTCCGCGCCAATGCTGTTTACACGCACATCTTTGAGTCCAAGGAAGTTGAGCCTTGTCTCCATTACCGTGACAAGCTTTGCCATCTCAACCGAGTCCAGCGGATGTTCAGTGCGAAGATTTACCCTGCTCCCACCTTCAAGATCAATCCCCTTTGAGATACCGTTAAATGACACGATTATGAGTGAAAAAACTACGCAGACCACAAGGATTTTGATGCGTCTATCCTCCCAAAGCTCGTCAACGTTCATTTTCCACCGCCCTCCACATACATTTTAAGAAGCGATAGATTGGTTATCCATGTGTTGAAGAGGTCAAACACGAGCCCGATGATTATCACAGTTGCGATGCTGTCGAGAAGATCAGAGGTGGACACAATCAGCAGAACAATCATCGCAGTTATGGTTGTTCCAGTCATTGTGAAGCCTGTGTACATTGAGTTCTTTATTATTTGATCCATATCTTTTTGGCCCCGTTGTTTGAGAAGCCGGGATGTGAGCATGATATCTGTATCCACTGAGTAGCCGATGAGCAGAAGAAGGGCCACGATTGATCCTTTGGAAAGCTCGATTCCAAGAACTGTCATGGCAGCGATGGTTTCAACAATGTCTGCAAAGGCTGAGATCACAACCGCGAATGAGGGGACAAATGTCCTGAATTTGATGAATATTACAATTGCCATGAAGAGAAATGCGAAGACCAGGGCCTTCAGGCTTTCGCGCATGAACAGGTCTGAGAAAAAGCCGCTTACAGTCTCAGAAAATATCTCACCATGTTCGATGGATTGGGAAGCATACTCACGGATTATGCGCTTTTTCAGCGCCCGCTCTTCCTGAGTGCTTAAGCCTACGGTGTCGATTGTTATCTCCTGTTGTTTAACTTCACCTGAAAAATCACGTATCGAGCGTGACTTGGCGTGAAAACCGAACTCAGATGCAATAATACTGTCCAGTTCAGCAATCGGCTGGGTTGTTGGGATTACAAGGATTGTTCCACCCCTTAAATCCACGCCCATAGGAATTGTTCCAGCCGATGCGTTGAGATATATAATAAGGAGTGAGAGGAGCAGCGCCACAACTGGGATGGGCAAAAGTTTTTTAGGCTCAAACATAGCTTTACCCATGAAGATGCATATTATAAAGCTTTTGGATGGATTATGAAGAGCACGGACATGGTTTTATTGGGTTTGGTCCTGATAATCATCGGGATGATAGTCATATTTTTCGGGCTGCTCTCAGGCGGGTCTTCGAAAGAAAGTGGTGGACATGGAGGAATAAAAGGCGGTGGCGTGATAATGATAGGACCGATTCCGATCATCTTCGGGTCTGACAGTCAGTCGGTGCAAACAGTGGTTCTCTTTACAATTGTTCTAATAGTTGTAGGATATCTGTTTT
>BDTI01000134.1 GCA_002923215.1 archaeon BMS3Abin16
GTGGATGAAACCTTACTTGCAGAGATTATCGGAAATTCTCTGAGCACCATTGTCTCAAGCGAGGTGGTTGATGTCTTTAGAGGCGATCAAATCCCTTCTGGAAGTAAAAGTATTACGCTGCGCTTTGAAACTTTGAATCCTGGGGACGATGTTTTTATTGAACGGCTTCTATCAGGGCTTGGCGGAAAGATGCGCTAGAGCTGGGGCATGATTTATCCTTTTGCGAGGCAATAAGAAGCTTAAGTGATCCAATTTTCACTCTAAATTATGAATGGTCTCAAAAAATAAAGACTTAAGTAGAATAAAAGCCCTTTAGATAACATTATGAACGAAGGCGGTTTATGAATGATATTACACCATATATGCCTTTAGTGTATGTGGTAATTGGTGGATTAATAACAGCTGTGCCTAGCTATTTTATTCAAAGAATGATTTTTAACCATAATTTTGAATTAAAAAAGATGGAATTAGAAAATGAAAAAAAGCGAATTATGTTTGAAAAAATTCGATTGGAAAAGATTGAGGCATATCGAATAATATTAAGTACTTTTGTAAAAATGAAATGGCAAATTGAAAGAGCATATAATGTTCGAAATGCATATGACAAACTAGAGAAATCTATTGAAGATGGGAATAGATTATCAAATGATGATTTGATAATGATTATAGAAACTCTACCGCCAGATATTAAACAACGATTATATTCCGATTTTACTCCAAGAACTGATGATCAGTTATTAAAACTGATAAAATTGGTTTATGATGGAGAAAGAATCCAAGTGGAACGCATTCATGAAGAATCCATGGACAAACTTTCTATCTATAAATTGTTTGTTGATACGGATATAATGGATAAAATGGCTGATATTGAAGAAGAGATGTTATCGTTGGATCTTAGGATGAATTACGATGAGTATCAAAAATGGAAAAAAAGTTATCAAAATAAGATGAGTGCCATTACTAAAATCGTTAAAAAGGAACTTACTAACATTTAATGAATAAAAGGACCCCATGAAACTCAGTACTTGCTTCATTTGCCTCAGCCCTTCGGACTCGGTCGTCTAACACTACTCATCCGTATTGTCACCCTCAGAGTCTTGCCTTCACTTCGTTCAGGGCATATTTCTCCGCAACGTTGGATATGGGGAAACTTTAGGAGAAAAATAAGACTTTGTATGAAGATAACGGCGGAAAATCGAAGAAGCCGAATCGGGTGGCGGGGACAGAATCTCATAAAGGCAAGATTTATCTATCTGGCAATGAATCTTATTGGGATGACTGTTCGAGTTGGTGTTGCTGGGGCATGCGGCCGGATGGGCCGGGGAATCGTGCAGGCGATTTTTGCGCAGGACGATATGGAGCTTGTCCTGGCTGTGGATGTAAATAATGTTGGATCTGATATTGGTGTGGTCTGTGGTGTTGGAAAAATCGGGGTCCCTGTAACATCGCCTGAAAATCTTGCCGAGACTTTGGATGCGAGCGGTGCAGATGTGCTTGTGGACTTTACCCATCGAGAGGCTGCCATTGGAAATATTGAGGCTGCTGCCGGCGCCGGTGTTTCGCTTGTAATCGGTACAACAGGCTTTGAAAAAGAGGAGCTTGAAAGAATTGAAGGCTTGCTTAAAGAAAACAAAGTTTCAGCAGTCATCTCGCCGAACATGGCCACTGGTGTGAATCTCTTTTTCAAGCTTGTTCGTGACGCGGCAAAGGCGATTGGCAGCGAATATGACATTGAGATCATTGAGGCTCATCACAGGAATAAAAAAGACTCACCCTCTGGGACTGCGCTTCGGGCGGGGGAGCTTGCAGCCGAGGCAGTTGGACGCAGCCTCGATGATTGCGGCGTCTTCGGACGGGGTAAAGGTGTTATCGGCGCGAGAACAGATCGGGAGATAGGGTTTCACGCTGTACGTGCGGGTGACATAATCGGCGATCACACTGTGCTCTTTGCAGGCGGCGGCGAGAGGATTGAAATCACACATCGGGCGCACTCACGGGATGCCTTTGTAAACGGTGTGATTCGTGCAGTGCGGTTTCTGGCAGAGCAGGGTGGAGAGGGCAGAGTTTACACTACCTGGGATGTTCTTGGAATAGAATAACGATGCGGATTCGACTGAACCGTCTTCTTCAGCCTTTGTAAGATGTTTTTATTCAAGTAGTAGGTAGTCCTGCCAGTGCCCTTTACATGTGCAGTCGAGTTTTGTGAGGACGCGTGGGTCCTGGGTTTTTGAAAACTCCTGTATAGCGCTTAGAACTGTTGAATCACATTTGCCGCAGTTATGGGTGCCTCGTTTTCTGCCGCCTGCCGTGGGATGGCTGAGAACTGGAATTTTTATCTCTTTCTCTGTGAGCTGCAAGAGGACGGATGCAAGGCTCCACAACCAAGGTGGTTTGTATTCACCGCGCCTCCACAATTGTTCTACAAGCGTTCCATTTTGGATGTTCATCGGGTTGATCGATATTTTCGCGCTTCCAGCCTGCTCGGCGTCAAGTGCAGATTTCACCGTATCAGATATGGCTTCTCGCTCAAGCATAAAAGGTGGTTTCAACAGGAGATAGGTTTTCACAAGGGCCTCATTGGAATTGCAGATTTTTACTGATTTTTCATAGTCAGCGAAGCTGAAGCCTTTGTTTACACACTTTTCCCGGACAAGATCAGACGATGTTTCAAGCCCGATTCCAACTTCAAGCCGGGAGTTTAGCATGTCAACAACCTGTGACAGCCCGTCTGCTTTAACATATTCCGGCCGAGACTCCACCTGAAGCTGCTCTACGCCTGCATCGTTTACTGTTTGAATGATTGAATGAAGAAGCTCATCTGACACCTCCCTGCTGTCAAAAAAGCTGCCGGAGGTGAAGATCTTGAGGTACTCCACCGGGCCGAGACCCGCCACTGCGTCTTTGAACAACTGGGCCAGCTCAGTATCACCTAGGTCGCCGGCGTCATAGATATATCCGCACATGGTGCAGCCTGATTTACGGGCCCAGCTGCAGCCCCGTGTTGGAAGAATCACCACTCCTGTATCCACAAGCCGGCCCTCCAGTGTGTCAACTTCCTTCCAGCTGCTTGCCTTGCTGCGTGTCCGGGCGCGGCTGAGCCCTTTTCTACGGATCGCCTGAACCGACTTGTTAACTGCTTTATCAATCATGTGAAAGCATCCTCTCAATCTCATGTTTTAAAAACTCAACGCCTGCGCCAGTCTTTGCCGAGACTGCGACTGAATCTTTGAGCCGACGGCTCCCAGTGTCGATCTTGTTTTCTACATTCAGCCACAGGGTTTCGTTTGCGCCGATACTTATGAGCGCGTCCTCACAGATCTCTTGGTGTCTGAAAAAAGAGCTGTCATCAAGCGATGAGTCATGGACTATGAGGATAAGGTCTGAGCTTGCGATGTCCTGAAGCGTCGCGTTAAATGCGTGTATGAGCTGAAGCGGGATGTTTCTGATAAACCCGATAGTGTCGCAAACCATGTATTTAGTCC
>BDTI01000135.1 GCA_002923215.1 archaeon BMS3Abin16
ATGGGGCTTGTGATGAAAGAAGCCAGGGGCAGGGTGGACGGTAAGCTGGTGAACGAAGCCGTGAAAAAGAAGATCGAAGAGTTTTTGGCACAGTAGTTATTTTAAATTATAATTTTTCTATTTGAATATCTTTAAATATTACACTTGCTTTATGCTTTATGAAAGATAATAAATAATGTGAGACCTCTGGAGGGTTAGAAATTTATGGCTTATAGAAACTATTCAAGTTATTCAGCAAAAATTCGAAAATCAGACCATTTAGGTCCCGATGGAAAACTGGATCTTCATGTTCATTTGTTTTACAATAAAGGAAAGAGCCGAAGATTGTTGGGACGATATCGCCTCCCTTCACTTGAACCCGTGTTTCCCCAGAATGAACCTGAATTACATAACAGAGAAATTAAATTTATTAAGGACTGGTTAGCTCAACCCGAGCGACAGAAAAAATTGCAAAATTTTCTAGAAGAAACGCTTTTTGACATGCATAAGATTGGCCGTCTAGCAAAGGAGTATGGGGAAATTATTAAGGATAAAAGCGGTGATACTTACATAACCATTCGCGTCCCGGTTTCAAAAAGAATAAGATGATGTTTAACGTATACTAAACCGACGAGGAAACCGCGGGCTGTACTTTCACTTAAGAAAGTGTTGCAATTTACTCATCCCGTTCCTTTTTCCAGCTTTTTCACCCTCTCCACGCCCTTGATTTCATTGAGATATTTTACGACCGCTTCGGGCACGAGGTGGCCCCATTTTTCTCCGGTTGTCATTCGCCTGCGTATCTCTGTGCCTGAGTACTCCTTTCGTTTTATCAGATTTATCGCTCTCACTTCTTTTCCCGCCGCCGAGAACAGGCGTTGCACAAGGCTGTTTCCACTATAAACCACGTCAAAGCTTGGAACATGCTCCATCACATGCCCAGGATACCTGTTGTCATCACCAATATCCGGCACCTTAAATATCTGGACTCCAGTAACTCCCTCAGTGTCAAGCACTCGCCTGATCATCTCCACCCGCTCCTCAGCTGAAAAAGGATTTTCCACTGCGTCCCGATGCTGACTGCTGCCAACCACGATTATCAGCTCATCAGCCTCGCCAAGAATCTTTTTGATAACCGCCAGATGCCCTTTGTGAAAAGGCTGAAACCTTCCTATAAGAAGCGCCCTCATCCTCGCACCTCCACAGACTCGCCGCCCCGAATGTTCATCTTTTCAGCCGCGCTTCCCTCGCTCACCGAAACCTCGAAATGCCCTGCCGAGTTCACAAGCCCAAGTGTCTCACCCACATTCACAGCTCCATAGGTCTCTGCAAAGCTCATTTTGAAAACTTTTTTCCCAAGTTTAACATTAATAATATCACCAGGAGTTAGGCCGTATTCTTCCAAATGATCTTTTTTTATGCTCGTAATAATGTTTCCAAACCGATCTGTGCAGAAAACCTCGCCTCTTATGCTCTCAGAAACATCTACCTCTTTTTTCATAACTTTTTTGTAACCTTTGATTTCACGTCCCAAGCTTTCTGGTGGATCACCTGCATCTAATTGTGCGGCAACGGGTGCGAAGACATCTCGGCCGTGAAATGTGGATGACGCCTTTCTTTCAGTTATCTCAAAGACACGCTCTGCATCGATAAGAGAGAAGACACCGTTGTCAGGCCCCACGAAAAAATGCCCAGCCGACTCCATGATTAATCCTTTGCGTTCTGTTCCAACCCCGGGGTCCACAACAACTACATGCACGGTCTCTTTTGGAAAGAAAGAAAATGTTGAGTAGACTGCATATGCTGCATGCCGTATGTCAAAGGGCCGTATATTGTGTGTTGCATCCACAATCAGCGCGGAGTGGTTAAGCGAGAGAATCACTCCCTTCATGGCACCCACATACTCTGAAACCCCAAAATCGGTTGTTAATGTAATCATATACTACGGATTCATTTTGAAGGCTATTAAATCTTTTCTCAGCAGGCATGACACAGGGTTTTGTGAAAAGGATTATGTACATGCAACGCTTGCATGTCTATCTATGAAAATGTGCCACACGGTTCTTGGCGGGACCTTTGATCGGTTTCACCTTGGCCATGAAAGGCTTATTGAAAGGGCTGTTGAAATCGGCGATTTCGTGACCATTGGAATTACAAGCGACAGATTCTCAGGTAAAGATGTTGAACCCTTTGAAACCAGGCAGAAAGCGGTTGAACGCTATCTCAAAAGCCGTGGTTGTGAAAAGTACAGGATAGTTGTTTTAAACGACCCCTTCGGCCCGACCCTAACCGACCATTCGATGGACAGGCTTATTGTTTCAGAGGAAACCTACCTGCGGGCCCTTGAGCTGAACAGATTGCGAACCTCAAAAGGCCTTAAAGAGCTTGAAATAATAAGGATGCCAATGGTAGGTGCAGAGGATGGCCGGCCTATTTCCTCGTCGAGGATTCGGCAGGGCGAGATCAATCGAACCGGCTGTCTCATTAAAAAGGGATAACTTTAACTGCTCAACATGCGATAATTGAAGTGTGAGGTGAAAAGTTATGATTGTGACAACTACTGAAAACATTCCTGGGCGGGAGGTTTCCGAGATTCTGAGGATTGTGAAGGGGAATACTGTGCGGGCGAAGTGGTTTGGAAAAGACATTCTGGCAGGTCTTCGAAATATTGTGGGCGGCGAGCTCAAAGAATACACAGAGATGCTCACTGAATCACGGGAGCAGGCCCTAAGCCGGATGACTGCCGATGCTGAGGCTATTGAAGCCGACGCTGTTTTGAACGTGCGTTTTATAACATCCCAGATTTCCCAGGGCGCAGCTGAGCTCCTTGCCTATGGAACCGCTGTGAAACTGAAATAGAGAGCTATGAAAGTAGGATGATTGTGTCTGCTGAAAATAATCTTAGAGAGCTTGGGATCACGCTTCCAGACACGCCGAAGCCCTTGGGAGCCTATCTGCCCGCAACCCGGACTGGCAACCTCATATTTCTATCCGGCGTTCTGCCTATGGAGAGGGGTGAACTGGCCTTCACTGGAAAGCTTGGACTGGATCTCTCAGTTGAAGAGGGCTATGATGCTGCGAAAATCGCCTGTATTAACGCGCTTGCGATTCTGAAGTCTGAGCTTGGAAGCCTTGACGATGTGAAGCGGATTGTGAAGGTCACAGGATACGTCGCTTCTGCACCTGATTTCTACGACCAGCCGAAGGTGGTAAACGGCGCCTCCGAGCTTTTGGCAGAGGTTTTCGGCGAATCTGGCAGACACGCCCGCGCGGCAGTGGGATGCCCATCGCTTCCTGCAAACAGCCCTGTGGA
>BDTI01000136.1 GCA_002923215.1 archaeon BMS3Abin16
CCGCGCTGTAGCCCACGAAAAAAGGAGTGGCATAGAGCAGTGTAATAGATAGGATGTCAATATAGGGCCTGCTTTTTGTGCGAAGCGGCGGCACATGATAAACAATGTTTAACAGGCAGAGCACAACTCCGCTTATAAACCCGCTAAGCGAAACCAGTCCAAGCAGCACAAGCCCGGTTCCTGCGAGCACAACTGTCTGCACAAAGCTCTCATTATAGCTGATGCGGCCGTGTGCTACTGGATTGTTCTTCTCAGGATTCCATTTGTCAGACTGATGGTCATAGGTGTTATTGAGTGTGTAGACGCTTGCGAATAAAAATGTGAAGCCAACGATTATCAGGGAAAAATCTGTAACCCCTACGCTAGGGTTGAATCCGAGCACAGCAGCTGCGCAGACACCTATCCACCACCACCAATGAGAGATGCGGATGTTATTGATAAAATGCCGTAGACGCATGAAACGCTTCTAGAACTAGAGGATTATAAATATGTTCCCCTCTTAACCGTGCTTGAAGACTGGGGGCGCTTTCAATTAGCTATACAAATTTTAAAAACTCCAGTGCTTTTTCAGATGTTTCGATCTCTTTAACCTCATCGAGTCCTTCGAGTTTTTCCACTGGAATCGCGTCTTTTCTGCCCAGGCGCATAAGTATTTTCAGGACTTCTTTGAGCTCCCGGGGGTTGCATGCCACAAGTTTCGCTGAGTCTTCGATTGACGAGTCTGAATAAAGATATGCTGATACACCGCCCACCGCCCTGCTTGAGGTTACCTTCAAGTAGTCTTTGAGTATTTCTTCGAGATAGAATTTTTTGAATATGACCTCCACGCTCTCATCGGTTTTTTGAATGCTTGGGTCAATGAATTTCTGCGCCACTGCGACACCGTCTTTTTCTGAGAGAAACCTTAAGACTTTTTCCAGCTGCGAACGCTCAGGCACAGGCTGAAGGCCTGGAAGAATACTTGCATAACGGCGTTCACGATAAGGTTTTATGAGCAGAAACCGGAATATATCCCAGGCGAAGACGATTATTGGCAGCTTCACAAGATAGGTCTCGGCAATATCTCTGCGCGCGGATATCGCTTCTTCAAGCTCATCAGCTAGCTCGCCGTTTTTCTTCATAAGCCCCCGTTCGATTAGCTTTGTCTCGAACTCGTCGATTATATCCTGGCGGTCAGCCCGCTGGTCATGCATGAGGATATCCATCTCCCGCCTGTAACCCTCATATTCACGAAGCCTTTCCATGTTGATATCCTGGTTTAAAAGTGAATCAACGATCTCCTTTCGCCTGCCCTTGAAGATCTTTGTATAGGCGATTGAAAGTGCCTGGCGGTTGTATTTGCCGCTGATCAGAACTGAGCGCTCATGATAGAACCTGATCTTTTCAATCATTACTTTGCCGTATTTATCCCGAAGTATTCCCTCCACATCCAGCTCTGTTTCCTCGCCCAGCTCGACAAGCTCTTTTTTCTTCACCCACTTACCATTGCTTTCTCTTTTGAAAAAGACCATTGCAGACTTGATCTTGCTCTTCTTCTGTTCTCGAAGCGCTCCCACGATCTCACGGTAGGCCCGTCTTTCTGTGGGTGTGAACTTTGATATTTCTGACATGAACTCGCCGCCGAAGGGGAGCAGAGTCACAACCTCGATACGGTGGATTCCAAGCTCGTTAACCTCGATTACCCCGTTGTTTTTGGATCCGCATTTTTCGCAGATAAAGCGCTTGCTGTCCTCAAGTATCTTGAGAACCTCCTTGCCTTTCACGATCTTTCCGCAGTCGCAGCGTACTGAGACAAACTCCTCCAGATGCCCGATTGCCACGTTGTTTGCGGCGATTGCGCCTTTTGTGCGCTCAAAGATGGATTTTTTATTTGTAGCGTCGGCGATGAAGAATTTCTTGTGCCTCGATACATCACGTTGATTTTCAATGTCCTCATACCCAACCTTACCTGTTGCAAAGCGTTTACCGCCACCACCTCCAAGCGTGAAATAAGGTGAGTCAAAACCTTTCTCCTCCATCTCCTCTTTAAGTCCTCGCAGCTCGCGCAGATGCTCAAGATGGGTGAGATAAAAATCCTTGAAATAATCGAGGTCGATCTTCAGCCTTTCAACGTCCACCGGATGCTGTGCTGAAAGCGTTTCAAGAAGCTCTGTCGCCCTGTGAATAAGGGGTGTGTGCACACTCATCGCTTCCTCCACATCTCAACAGTGTTCTTCCTCTTTTGTTCGGCGCACTTCTTTTCAAGAGACTTATACACTACGCTGTGCGGAAGACCGCTGGCAAGCGCTTCCACCGCCTCTTTAGCGAGATAGGCATCATCAGCGTGGCCGAGTATTGCCACATGTTTACCACGAATCGAAATTACAGCGCCCGTAAGCTCCGTAATATGGTCTTTAGTCTTGCCATCTCGACCGATGATACGGGCTTTTTGACGTATAATTCCTTTTTTCGATCGGCCCACAATATCGCAGAGATTGACTATAAAAAGCTGGTAGCTGTCATTTCGAAGTCGAAGCGCAGTGTCAGGCTTTATCCCATAGCTAATCGCCTGTATAACATCACGCGCCTTCCAGCCTCCAAGAGGGTCATCACCTTTGTTTTCAATGTGTACAACCCCTTCACCGCTGTTCACCTCAAGCTTGACTTCAAGGGCCTTTTCAATCTTATCTTTAATCTCCCCCTTTTTCCCGATGACCGTACCTATCCTGTTTTCTGCAATCCTAACATATTCCATAATAAGTCCCTGTACATCAACTAATTATGCTGTTATATAGTTTATCAAATTTTTTGTTGAAATGCCGGCACACATTCCTTACATCTCGCTCCAGCAGCTCCTCAGCCAGAGGATGGTCGAGTGGAACAGACTGAGAGAGATCAATTATCACCGCCTTATCACCGTCTAAAAGGATGTTATATTCGCTGAGATCACCATGCACAAGCCCGGCTTTAAAAAGAATCCTCATATCCTCGGCTACCTGTGAAAAAAGCTCGTCACCCGCAGCCTTCGCAGCCTTAAGCGTTGGCGCGGCAAAATCACCCTCACCGATAAACTCCATAACAACCACGTTTTTTTTCGAATAAATCGGCCTCGGCACATTTACACCCGCGTCATAGGCGGTTCTCATGTTTTGAAACTCCTTTTCAACCCACGTGAGAATCGTGCTTCGCCTGGACTTTTTGATCTTGCTAAACCGGCGATCCCCTTCAATATATTTTATCATCGCGTGAAAATCAGATGTCACCATGCGATGGATTTTAACTGCCAGACGCTGGCCATCAGAATCCTTGGCCAAAAAAACATTCGACTCCTTCCCAGTTTTCACTGCGCCATATAAAACCTCGAAATACCCTCGGTTCACAATGTCATAGAGTGTGAGCAGTGTGAACCTGTCAAAAACCGTGTCTGAAACCTTAAGGTCTTCAAGCCCTTTTATCTTGTTTTTAAGCTTGTCAATCTTAGAATCAATCTTGGAAAACTCCCGTTCCCTCGCCAATTTCGCACCTATTCAGATCAACCCTTGTCTGATCAGCCTGGCAACCTGAGGTTTAGTATACCGCCAGACCACATCCCCTTTTGTGTCTCCCTGAACCTCCCATGGTTTGACAATCACAATATCTCCCTCTCGCACCCAAATCCTGCGCCTCATCTTCCCAGGTATTCGGGATACACGCACCTTTTCATCCTTGCAACGTACAAGCATTCGTGACGCGCCAAGCAGTTGTTCAACTGTTCCGAATACCTCGGTTTCACGGGGCATTCGAAGACGCCTAAGCGCCTCTTCCTCTGATATTTCAGTACCTTTATTATGTTTCAAAATATTTCCTCACAGGCTCTAAAAGCCGGATAAGCTCTCTCCCGAGTGTGTTTTTCAGGTCTTGGGGGTGCACGGCTCCAGATAAGAAATCCTCTTCGAGATTTATATAGTTATTGTAGCTGAGATCGCCGCCGTATTTCTCAGGCCGCTTGATTACAACCACGTCGGTTCGCGGGAAGACATGATACTTGTAAAGCTCAAGCACAGGGTTTCCCTCAACCACATTCATAGGACAGTAGGCGTTTTTGATCTTCTTTTTAATCACATCCGCCGGGTCGTCAACAGAGAGGAGGTTGCCCTTGCTTGATGACATCTTCTCATCACCGTCAAGTCCGTGAATTATCGGGAGATGGAGAAAGGCCGGTGACTTCAGGCCGAGTCTGGGCAGGTTGTCACGGGCGAGCATGTGAATCTTACGTTGATCCGATCCTCCAACTGCGATGTCCACTCCAAGGGCTACCATGTCCATAACCTGCATAAGCGGATAGATGACCCGTGCAACAGATGGGTTTTCCTCGACGCGTCCGACTACATCCATGCTGCGTCTGGCACGAAGCAGCGTTGTGGTTAGCGCAAGCCTCTGGACATTAAGAAAATAGTCTGGATCAAGCTGGATCTCAGAGCCTAACACAAATTTTGTTTTATCCGGGTCTAAGCCAAGGGCGATGAAACATTCTTTATTGTACTCGGCGGTTTTTCGGATGTCAGCCAGGCTTCCCTTGCTGTTGAGATGTGCGTGCAGATCAGCTAGGAGCACGACAACGTTGACACCAGCTCTTTGCAGCTCGATGAGCTTGTTTACAGATAGCGCGTGGCCAAGGTGTATCCTGCCGCTGGGCTCATAACCGGCATAGGCCTTCAAAGGTTTCCCTGATTTAACGGCCTTTTCGATTTCCTCGCCGGCGATTATCTCGCTTGTGTTTGAAAAGATCAGCTCCAGCTTTTCATCACTATCCATGCCCTAGGATTCTGCGAGAGGAATTTAAAAAGCTTTACCCTCTTTTATATGGGCTGGGACCGAGTTTTTTAAGGTCTGCAACCATCTCGGAAACGACTTTTGCGAATTTATTTCCCTCTGATGTGGATATCCATTCAAGCCTGAAGCGCTCTGGTTCAAGTCCGAAGTCTTCGAGCATGAGCATGATCGCATTAGCTCGCTCCTCAGCCTTGAGGTTACCTCCTCCGTAGTGGCAGTCACCTGGGTGGCAGCCAGCGATTAAAACGCCGTCAGCGCCCTTGGTAAGCGCGTTCATCACAAGGTTTGGGTGCACCATGTCGGAGCACATGACCCTGATGATTCTCACATTGGGAGGATATTTCTTTCTGGACACACCTGCAAGGTCGGCTCCAGCATAGGCGCACCAGTTGCAGCAAAAAGCTACGATAAGCGGTTCGAATTCGTCTGTCATCTTTCCTCACGTCTCAAGGGCGGCATCCACCATTGCCTGTAGCTGGTCAAGCGTAAAATGTCTGACGTCTATGCCTTTCTTCGGACAGGTGGCCATGCACACGCCACATCCCTTACAGAGCGCCTCATTCACCTCAACCGTCTTCTTCAGCTCGCCATCTTTTTCATACTCTACAAGAGTGATAGCCTTGCCTAGACAGGGGTCAATGCAGATTGCGCAGCCATCGCAAAATTCTGTAACCATGGCTTTAGCCGGGTCCAGCTCCACCTCGCCCATGGAAAGGGGCACCGCCGCCTTGGCCGCCGCCGCAGAGCCGGACGCGATGGATTCCACCAGATTTTTCGGAGCCTGACATGCGCCTGCGATGAACACACCTTCAGTCGATGTTTCGAGGGGACGTAGCTTGATATGGGCTTCTTGAAAGAAGCCGTCAGCGCTTCGATTCAGCTTGAAAACCTCAAGAACTTTGTCGGCATCGGCGCCGGGTTCAAATCCTGTTGCAAGCACCACATGGCTTGCAGGTATCTCAAAACTCTCTCGGCTGAGAACGTCGCTTACAACAACCTTTGCCCCTTTTTTCAGAACATTAACCTCCGGCGGCACATCACCTTCAAACTGAATGAAGACAACGCCTTTTTCCAGCGCCTCACGATAAAGATATTCGTCCCTGCCGTAGGTGCGGATGTCGCGGAATAGGTAGAAAACGCCTGCATCAGGATGCCGGTCTTTAATGTGGATCGCGTTTTTCACAGATTCTGTGCAGCAGATACGAGAGCAGTATTCATTCACCTTTTCCTCTTCGCTTGTTTTCTTCTGCCGAGACCCCACGCATCCGATGAAGACAACATTTTCAACTTTTCCTTTCAGCCTACCCTTTGTGGGGCCGGTTTTGTCGAGTACTCGCTCAAGCACGGGGAGGCTGAGCACCCTATCGCTCTTGCCCCAGCCAAACTCGCCGTCCTTTGGAGTGTAGTTCTTCGCTCCCGTGGCAATCACAACCGCACCTACACTTAGATCGAGCTTTTCATCCTCTGCCTCAAGATCAATGGCACTCTCAGCGCAGGCATTCACACATTCACCGCACTTTTTGCACACAGACATGTCGATTGCAGGATAATTCGGGTACGCAGAGTCATAGGGCATGTAGATCGCCTTTCTCATGGACAGGCCGTAGTCAAATTCATTGTCAGTCTCCACTGGGCAGACCGCAATGCACCTTCCGCAGTTTGAACATTCTTTAACGAAACGTGGCTTTTTCACAAGTGAAATCGTGAAGTTGCCCAGATAACCGTTCAGTGACTCGGCTTCATATCCGGTGTGAACCGAGATATTTTTTTCGTCTTCAAGCGCGTCTGTTAGCACTGCAGCGGCCTCCCTGGGAGTTTGATCTGTGAAGGGCAGGCTGGCAGAGCGCACAGCGTTTCCGCCGAGAAAATGTGACTTTTCGATGAGACTGACCTCAAAGCCGCGGCTCGCGAGATCAGCTGCGCTTCGAAGACCAGCCGGCCCGCCACCCACAACGAGAGCTGATCTGATAACAGCGATCTTCTTCGGATTCAGCGGACTCAAGAGCCTGGCCTTGGCAACCGCCATTCTAACAAGATCCTTTGCCTTTTCAGTGGCGCGTTCAGGCTGGTCTGCATGCACCCAGGCGCAGTGCTCCCGGATATTCGCCTGCTCATAGAGAAATGGGTTAAGACCACCCGCCTGAACTGCCGCGCGAAACGTAGGTTCATGCATCTTCGGCGTGCAGGAGGCAACAACCACCCTGTTGAGGCTGTGTTTTTTGATGTCCTCTTTAATCCCGCTCTGTGCCGGAAGCGAGCACATGTACATGTTTTTGGTCGCGTGCACAACGTTTGGAAGCGATGCGGCATATTCAACTACAGCGTCCACATCTACAACACCGGCGATGTTTGTTCCGCAGTGACACACATACACCCCGACCCGCAGCTCCTCTTCTGTCATTTCTCCTCCAGAAGTATAGACGCCCGCATAGCCGCAGCAGAGCCCTGGGTTACGCTGTCAGGAATGTCCTTGGGAGACTCGGCGCAGCCAGCCACAAACACACCAGGGATATCGGTTGTCACCGCATCAACATATTGATTTTTTGCCCTATAGAAGTTGTCTCTCCACACAGGAATCTCGATCCCAATCCCCTCAGGAAGCGGCACAGGCGCTACACCAACAGATAAGACAACCAGGTCGACCTTGGATTCAACCACACCGCCGCCAACAATATCCTCGCCAATGGTCACAAGGCTTTTGTCATCCTTTTCATGAATCTCGGCAATCCGTCCTTTAACGAAGTTGACTCCGAACTCATCCTTTGCCCGGTTGTAGAGCTCTTCATAACCCTTCCCAAAGGCACGGATATCAATATAGAAAATGGTCACCTCCACATCGGGGTTGTGTTCTTTTAGCAGAATCGCCTCTTTTATGGCCTGCATACAGCAGTATCTTGAGCAGTATATGTTCGTATTCAAATCCCTTGAGCAGACACACTGCAAGAATGCCACCTTCTTTGGATGCTCGCCGTCGCTTGGACGTTTGACCTCGCCTCCAGTGGGGCCGGATGGGCTGAGCAGCCGTTCAATCTGCAAGCTTGTAATCACATTGTCATAAACTCCATAACCATACTCAGGTTTCTTTGCAGGGTCTTCGAGTTTGAATCCTGTGGCAACGATTATGGAGCCCACCGCAAGCGTAACCTCCTCAGGCTTCTGCTCGTGGTCGATTGCACCGGGGCCGCAGGCCTCAACACACTTCATCGTGCACTTGCCCTTTGTGAGAAACAGACAGTGCTCAGGATCTATCGTAGCCTTCAAAGGTACGGCCTGAGGAAAGGGTATGTATGCAGCGCCTCTCTTTCCCATGCCTTCGTTGTGCTCGTCTAAAATTTTGTTTTTCAGAACGCACACCTGAGTGCATGCCGCGCAGCCAGTGCATTTATCGATGTCCACAAACCTCGCCTTTTTCAAAACCTTTACTTTGAATGCGCCGGCCTCCCCCGTAATATTTTGCACTTCGCTGTAGGTGAGCAGCTCGATGTTTTTATGCCCTCCTGTGTCCACAAGCTTGGGTGTGATTATACATGCGGCGCAGTCAAGTGTTGGAAAGGTTTTGTCAAGCTTAGCCATGTTCCCGCCGATACTGGGATTACGCTCAACGAGATAGACCTTGATTCCCTGGTCTGCAAGATCAAGCGATGCCTGCATCCCAGCTATTCCGCCTCCTATGACAAGAGCCTTTTTCTGCGTCATTAAACCCTCTTACATATATTATTGAAATCTACCTTTATATTTTTATCCATTTTCTTTGATTAACGATTCAACGATTAGTTCAGACGCCAGGGGGATTGCTTTTTTTACTTCTTCTGAAAGTCCAGTCTCAATCTCCTCAGGAATACGCTTCACCTGACAAGCCACAACTACCACATCAACCCCGCAGAAATCCCGAAGCTCGCTGAGCATATTCGACGATGGCATCTGATGCATAGAAAAATCATCAACCTTGTTTTTCGGAATTTCGTCGAGGCTGATCTTAAAAACCTCGCCGGGCCGACGCCCTTTATCCACTGCATCAACAACAATCAACTTGCTCGGCCCACCCTGCATGAGCACCATATTAAAGAGGATGTCTCGCACACCTGTTCCCACATCCATAACCTCTACGTCACTCGGCAGATCATATCTCTCGTTCAAACAGTTGGCAACCTCCACCCCGAATCCGTCATCGCCGAAGAGGATGTTTCCGCAGCCAAGTACCAAAACCCGCTTTTGATAGAGTTCAGGAACCTCCATATACATTAATTCTATTTCACAGGATAAATAAATTATCCTCATCTGCCGCGGCGACATCTAGAAAAACTTGAAATACGAGATTTTAAATATTAAATGCAATCATATTTAAAGCAATAAAACTTAGGGGGCGAAATTTGTGGCAAAAGTAACGGTAGCAGAGGAGTGGTTTACCATCTGCGGAGGATGTGAACTTGCAATCCTCGATATTGGAGAGCCGCTTGTAGGACTTCTTGATAAGATCGAGTTCGTCCATATACCAGTTCTCATGGATTGGAAATATTTTGGACAGAAAGGCGACCAAGACGAGATAAGTCTTCCAAAGGCGGATGTTGGAATACTCACCGGCGGGATACGGGATGAAGAGCAAAAACACCTGGCAGAGGAGATGCGAAAGAACTGTGGAACAATCATCGCAATGGGTGCATGCGCAACGCAGGGCGGAATACCCAGCCTGAACAACATGAACAACATGGAGGACATGCGGGAGACAGTTTTCCTCAAGATGAAGAGCACTGAGCCGAACGGAATTCCAAGCGAGCAGGTCCCGGCGCCGCTTGACCGGGTGTATGCGGTGGATGAGATAATCAAAGTGGACGTGAAAATCCCTGGCTGCCCGCCTGCATCATGGCACATAGTAGAAGCGCTTAGCGCTCTTCTGGAGGGTAAGGGCTGGAGTCTGCCTGAGAAGAGTGAGTGCGACTACTGTCCGCGTGAGAGGAAGATGAAGGCAGACATCACCTTGAAGAGAAACCTTGAGCCCATCCCAGATGAAAAGCGGTGCATGCTCGAGCTTGGCTATCTCTGCCTGGGTCCTGTGACACTCGGCGGCTGCGGAGGAGCGCAGAAGACCCCGCGCTGCATCGCAGGAAACATGCCTTGCGAGGGATGCTACGGACCCATCCGCGAGGGCGCAAACCCCATGGTAGACATGATGGGCGCGCTCTCAAGCATCGGACTCGACCCAAAAGTGATTTTGGAT
>BDTI01000137.1 GCA_002923215.1 archaeon BMS3Abin16
TACATAGTTGTAAATGAGTTTTTGGAGACAACAAAAGAGGGGATCTGGGCGATTGGAGATGCAATTGGAAAGGCGATGTTTCGACATGCAGCGAATGAGGAGGCTGAAATTGCCTGGCACAACAGCGGCACTGGTGAGCATAAAGTAGAGATGGATTATAGTGCAACGCCCCATGCTGTGTTCACAAGCCCGCAGATCGCATCGGTCGGGCTTCGCGAAGCTGAGGCACGGAAATCACGTGGTGAAATCCTTGTTGGAAAGGCGATGTACTCCGAGGTGGCTAAAGGCGCTGCTATGATGGAGGATGCGGCCTTTGCAAAGGCAATCGTTGACAAAGAATCTCTCCAGATACTTGGATTTCACATAATCGGTCCATACGCCGCAATCCTGTTGCAGGAGGTTGTAAACGCCATGGCAAACAAACTAGACATCTATTCTATCGGCCGGGCTATGCATATTCACCCCGCACTTTCTGAGCTCATTGTTGCTACTCTCGGAAACCTCGCCGAGACATCTTAGCATCCGGCTATTTTTAAAGAAGCACATATTTATTTGAGAAGCGCCAATATTTTATTTGTGAACACTATCGAATCTTACACGTTTGGAACGATCATAATCGATGGAGAGGAGATTTCCCACGATCTCACCATCTATCCGGATCGCCTTGACACTAGTTGGTGGCGTGTGCAGGGACACAGCCTCGCGGTGGAAGACCTCAGAGAAGCGCTGGAATACGGGCCCGATGTCTTGATTGTGGGCACCGGCGCAAATGGGAGGATGCGTTTTCCCGATGAGACTCAAGAGCACATCCGCAGCTGTGGAATCGAACTAATCATCACTGACACCGGCCACGCCTGCGAGGTTTATAACGAACTAAAAGACGAGAAAAATACGGTTGCCGTGCTACATCTCACATGCTGAAAACACAAGAACAACCAGGAGCACCAGGGTGAAATCGGCCTCTTGCTTTTCCACCCCATCTCAACCGCCCCTCATCCCACTCTTATATCTTTGATCTCATACCCTGCTAGCGTCCCTCAGAAACCCATACCATGCGTATGTAATAGCGAGGAGAGAAAGGTTTACGGCAAAAAACAGCAGGTCTGAACATGAAATAGAAATCAGTCCGGTACAGGAAGCAGCTATTCCAACAAGATATCTTGCCCCTTGGAAGATTGAAAACGCGATAAGCGTAGAGCCTAAAAATACTGAAGCGTAAAGTAGTCTGAGCTTGTGTTTTTCCTGTTCAGCTAATCGTTTAAAGATATCGCCCAAGCCCATTTTTTTAAACATCAGAAGCGCCTGGACTCCAAAATAGATTGACAAAAATATCAGCAGACCGTTAATCAACAAAGTTAGCTCCACAGCCATTTTTACACTCCCAACATAATTTTTTATCGACGTGGTAGCATAAAAATCTTTTGATGCGATGATGCTTTGAGAAAGATTTAAAACCAAACCGTTATAAAGAGTAGTAGGGAGATAATTTGATTTGAAAGTCAAAGCTAACTGGGTGGTAAAGCTTTAGAGGGTAGGCATATATGAGAAAAGCAGATCTTGTGCTTTTGCATCCCCCCAGCATCTTCGACTTTCGGGAGCGACCAAGGCTCTGGGGGCCGATCAACGATCTCGTTCCGTCCACACATATATTTGAGATGTACCCACTGGGCTTTGTGTCCCTGGCATCACAACTCGGATGCAGAGGGTACAATGTAAGGATAATCAACCTCGCTCTAAAGATGCTTCGCAGCAAAAAATTCGAGGTGGAAAGATATCTGAAAGGGCTTAAAACAGAGGTTTTCGGAATAGACCTCCACTGGCTGCCCCATGTGCATGGGTCTATCGAGCTGGCAAGAAAGTTAAAAGAGATTCATCCAGACGTTCCAATCATCTTTGGAGGCATATCCTCCACATACTATTACCGCGAGATACTGGAGAAGGTTGATGCGGTCGATTACGTGCTCCTTGGAGATTCAACAGAGATGCCCATGGTGAAGCTTATGGAAGAGCTAAACAATGGGAGAAAGTTTCAGGAGGTCCCTAATCTTGCCTGGCGCTCAGAAGGCAAAATCAAGGTGAATCCCCTCTCATATGTGCCTGAGGATCTTCGTGATTTTAAGCTGGACTATGGTGTTCTTTTCAAGGCATCGCACAGGTTCCCAACCCTCACAGATCCGCTGCCGTACGATGATTTTATAGACCACCCCATAATGCCGGTCATAGTACAGAAGGGTTGCAGGTATAACTGTGCAACCTGCGGCGGCTCAAGATATTCATATGACAAGTTTATGAACCGGCAAAGGGTTGCTTTCAGAAGTCCGGAGGAGATATTGGATGATATTTTGACTATCGAAGAGATGAGGAGCCCATGCTTTATCTGCGGGGATTTATTGGGTTTGGGTAGGCGGCGTATGGAGCGAACCCTCAATCTTATTAAGCAAGAAAAGATTGATGTGCCTGTAATTTTTGAGATGTTCACTCCTGCCCCCAGGTGGTATTTTGAAGCTATCTCAAGCTCGGTTGATAGGTTCAGTGTTGAAATATCTCCCGAGTCAGGGGATGAGGCGGTGAGACGGGTTCAGGGGAGAAAATATTCGGACAGCGCCCTCTATAAAACGATTAACCACGCCTTTGAAAAGGGGTGTGAGAAGTTGGATGTGTTCTTTATGATAGGCCTTTCCGGTGAGACAAGGGAAAGCCTAGATAATACGATGGCAATGTGTCAGAGGCTCATAGATATGGACGGGAAGGGAAGGATTTTTCCATTTATCGCCCCCTACGCCCCTTTTTTGGATCCCGGCTCCCTCGCATTTGATTATCCTGAGCACTATGGTTTCAAAAGCCATTGCAGGTCATTGATGGACCATTATAATCTTCTTGACTCCTCTGTTTCCTGGAAGGATTTTTTGAGTTATGAGACCACATCCTTTTCAAAAGACGACATTGTGGACGCAACCTATGCATGCGCCCTTAGGCTGGCCGAGATGAAGGGGAGGGCAGGGATCTTTGACGAAGAACAGCTGAAAACTCTAAAGCATAGGATCAACATATCCCAGGAGACCATGTCTGAGTTAGAGAGGCGAGGCGACAAGAAAGGGTTCCTGGATTCAGAGGCCATAAAGGATATCTTTACAGGAACTGATGACTCTGTAGTCTCGGATAGAAGCGAGCTTAGATGGCTCAGCAAACCAAAGCTGTTGAGATACCTTGCACTTCTAAAGTTCCATGTAAAAAACCTTTAACAATGTGAGATGGCGTTGCTATGGAAGGATCACTATCAGACCTTGATAAGAGCCAAAAGAAGTTGCTAATGTTCGGCGGTAAAGGAGGGGTGGGCAAGTCAACCTGCTCTGCAGCTGCAGCCCTGCACTTCGCAAGCACTGGCAAAAAGACGCTATTAATTTCAAGCGATCCCATGCCTTCCCTTGGAGATATCTTTGAGATGAAGATCGGTGCAGAGGAGCGGAAGGTGAGGGGGGCTGAGAATCTCTATGCTTTGGAGATAAGCTGTGATGAGGTGCTCAAGAGGTGGAAAACAAAATTCGGCCCCGAGATATATGAGGTGCTCTCATCCTTTGTTCCAGTAGAGCCGGACATCATAGACTATATCGGCCGCGCCCCAGGCATAGATGAAGAGTTCATGCTTGACTATATAGTAGGTCTTGTGGAAGAGGGGAGATACGATATGATTGTCTGGGACACCGCTCCGTCAGGCCACACAATTCGGCTCCTCAACCTTCCGATTCAATTTATAAACCATCTCAATGCAGCGGCAAAGACCTATCTTTCGCTCCAGGGCTATTTCGGCAAGATCAGGGAGGCAGCAGGAATAAAGCAGCCTGGACACCCGCCGCTGGAGATAATAGAGGGATGGAAGGCACTTGCAACGAAGGTGGTTGATTTTTTAACCGACAAAGAGATCACCGAGTTTATTGTGGTCACGATTCCAGAGGGCCTCGGAGTCTATCAGACCGAGCGCATGATCGAGGAGTTCGACAAATACGGCCTTGCAATCCAGCACATGATCATAAACCACGTGGTGGTGGATCCGGACTGCATCTTCCACAGCAAGAGAAGGGAGATGCAGAGGAAGTACCTTGATATTTTAGAGCAAAGATATGGAAACGGCCTAAACCTCATCAAACTCGCAGAGTCTCCCCTGGAGATAATTGGTGTTGACCGCCTCAGGATGATTGAGCAAACCCTCTTCAAAAACGATTTAAACTTATCTTAAAAAGACCCGAATTTCAATGAAAATCTGATTTTATTATGGGGCATGGCAAAATTCACCAAAGGATTATATATTAGTAAAACAATATAGGAAACTAGAAAAAGCTTTAAATTTTCTTGCAGGATCTGCTAAAGGCTTTTATCGATGGTGAGGTGATTGAAAATGGAGGATAGTGCCTTTGAAATAAAGGATGGAATTCCTTTCATAACGAAACCAAATTTCAGGATTTCCAGAAGAGAGTTTATAAAAATAGCAGGTTTGGTCGGTGCGAGCACCTTTCTCGGCCTTTATAAATCCGAGGTAATCAAAGTATTTGCGCAGGCAGCAAAGGAGGGGAAAAAACTTGTATGGATACAAGGACAGAGCGACTCAGGTTGCACGATTTCACTCCTCCAGGCAGAACATCCGGATATCTACGACGCCGTTATTCAGCTGGGTGTGCAGATACCTTTTCAACAAACCATAATGGTGCCATCCGGTGAACAGGCCATAAACACCCTTGAAACCATCACCCCCGATATACTGATCGTGGAAGGCTCAATCCCTGTAAATGGTCCCGGAGGCTGGGAGGCACATGCTTGCACCATTGGCGAGAGAAATGGAAAGCCCGTTACCATGGAGGAATGGGCAAAGGAACTTGCAGGAAAAACCACTACTGCTGTGGTAGCCTTTGGATCCTGCTCGGCCTTCGGAGGGATACCTCATGGAAAAGACTTCACAGGTAAAAGCCCGACCAACGCAAAGGCACTTCACGAGGTTCTAGGCAGCGATTACAGAACAGGTGCAGGCCTGCCAGTGATAAACATGCCCGGCTGCCCAGGGCATCCGGACTGGCTTTTGATCGTGCTTGCGGCTGCCCTGCTTGGCATTATTCCTAAACTGGATGATAGAGGAAGACCGGTGGAGTTCTTCTCAAACAAGATACATGACAACTGCGCAAGGCGCGGTTGGTACGATAAGGGAAGCTTTGCAAAGGACCTAACCGAAACTGACATGATACACGAAAACTGCCTTTGGAAAATGGGCTGCAAAGGGCCTGAGACACTATCTGCCTGCGCCGAGTACAAGTGGAACGGTGGAATCAATGTCTGCATGAACGCAGGGGCCCCATGTATAGGCTGTATGCACCCTGATTTCCCGGACAACCCGACTTCGCCCTTCTATGTGGAAATAGAAAAAATACCCACATTCCTTGGCATAGACACTAACACCGCCGGAAAGGCCATGGTCGGTGCAACAGCAGTGGGCATAGCAGCCCATGCCGTTAGAAGAGGTGTTACCAAACACTACAAGCCACCAGAGGAGGAATAAAAAATGGCAAAATTAATGATTGACCCTGTCACAAGGATAGAGGGCCATCTAGGGATTGAGCTTGACATAAACGAGGGAAAGGTTACCGAGGCGAAGACCCACTCCACCTTGTTCAGGGGTTTTGAACGAATTGTTGTGGGAAGAGACCCCAGAGACGCACCGATAATACTTCAGAGGATATGCGGCGTGTGCCATACGGAGCATAGGCTCTGCAGCCTTAGAGCAATAGAGAATGCTGCCGGAGTGACAGATGAAATCCCTGAGCAGGCCAAGTTGATCAGAAATATCATCGAGGCAATAACCTTCATGTACTCTCACGGGATACATCTCTATGCCTTGGCTGGCCCGGACTACAGCGATGGAGTGGCAAAAACAGGGTTAACGCGATTGAATTTTCTCACTGGGCAGGGTTACAGAGAGGCTGTAAAAGCCCAGCGCACCCTCCATGAATGCCTGGCCCTGCTTGGAGGTAAGGCACCTCATTTTATGACTGCATGTCCCGGCGGAGTTACCCTTCAACCTGATGCCGCGTTGATCACCAGAGTTACAACCAGGGTGTTGGAGGTCAAGAAATGGGCTGTTGGCAGAACCTTTGATCCTAGCGACGACGCTGCGACAAACGTTCCAGCCGTGCTTGAAAATGTCCTGGCAGAGGCTGAGCAAGGCAGTTGGAAAGGCCCGGATCCAGAGCTGGGAAATGCATTATATGATCTTATTTCCATGCTTGCAGTGGCAAAGCTCAAGTTCGGGGCGGATAAAAGTGGGATCGGACCCGGCAGATATGTTGCGATGGGTGTCTTTGATAAGCCGGGGGGCGGCACTTACATGCCTGCCGGATTCTATAATGGCTCATCGATAGAGCCTTTCGATGAGAAAAACATTATCGAAGATGTAAAACACTCGTGGTACACTGCGGAAAGCGGAGGCATGTATGTAGGGGATGCACCGCCGCTTGAGCCAGATTATGGGAAGGATGTTGGATACTCCTGGGCCAAGGCCCCCCGATACAAGGGAATGTCAGCTGAGGTAGGGCCTCTAGCGCGACTCGTATCGGCTGGATTAGATCCTCTGGACCTCCGTAAGACTCTGGGTGGTAGCGCAACAATAGGTTCTACCTTGACAAGAAATCTTGCAAGGACTCAGGAGATACTCTGGTTGATAGACAGTCTTGAAAGATGGCTTCTCGAGCTTAAGCCTGGAAAGAAAACCGCGATAGATTATAATGTTCCGAATTCTGGTTTTGGCGTTGGATTGTGGGAGGCGCCGAGAGGTGCCTTAAGCCACTGGGTGGAGATAGAGGGGGGAAAGACCAAGAGGTATCAGGTGGTTGCGCCGACTACGTGGAATGTCCGCCCAAGAGACAACAATGGGAATGCGGGACCGATAGAGGATAGTTTGGTCAACGTAAAAGTCCCAAGCAGCCCTGTATCATCCCATTTCATCAAGGATGCAGGAATGGACCCGCTGTACATCCTCCAGGCAGTGCGATCCTTTGATCCGTGTCTTGCCTGCACCGTGCATATGACAGCGCCTAACAGAAGAAAGTATAGTGTTAAGGTGGAGCACTTTTAGGAGGTTGGAAGACGATGGCAGAAGAAGAACCGATCGAAAGACATTCTGGCCCTGACAGACTCATCCACTGGACTCACGCACTCTTTATGGCGTTGCTACTGATCACCGGATGGGGAATTTATTCTGGAGGCTATTTCTTCTCTGATTACGCTACAAACCTCTCTATACACATGATATCGGGCTTTGGAATTCTCCTTGTGTCAATTGTTTTGACGCTCTATTTCTGGACCGTTGATAGAGACGAGTTCCGACTCACTTTTATAACTCCTGCCGATATCATGGATTTTCTCACAATAGCCCTGAACTTTCTAGGATTTACAAAAAAATATCCTGAATTCCACGTTTGGGACAGCAAGAAGAAGAAATACATAAAGAAGTATCATCCGGCCCTGAAGATGATACACTGGGGGGACATGGCGATGATACTTGTGATGGCCATAACAGGTTTCGGCCTCTACTATGGCAGGGGAAATGTTCTCGGCTTTCTATCGAACTATTGGAGTGCAACCCTTATTAGGACGGTTCATCTGGCAGGCTTTTTCTACTTTGTCTTCGCCCTCATGGCCCATCTTTACCTGTCCCTGATCCCTGCAAACTTTCACATCGTGAAATCCATGATAAACGGAAAGGACACCGGAGAAGACACCGTACGAAAATGATGGATCACACCACGAAAAAAGTTGTAGTGGTAGGTGTTGGAAACCTTCTCATGGGCGATGATGGAATCGGGATCCATGTTGTGCAGGAGCTAAAAAAACGAAAGTATCCACAGAATCTGGAGGCTTATGATGCGATGGTGAATGCTTTTTTGGCCCTGGAGTACCTGGATAACAAAGACCTTGGGATCATTGTGGATGCTTATCAAGGAGGGAAAGAGCCTGGCACCCTGTTTGAAGTCAGCCTGAACCCAGGGGATTTGGACACGTATACAGATGAATTCAATCTAAGCCTTCATGACCTAAATTTTTTAGATGCTTTAAAATCAGGCCAGGAGGCATATCATCTTCCTGAAGAGATCATTCTGATAGGTGTTGAGCCCAGTGTTTTAGAACCTAGAATGGAGCTTTCCCCTTGTCTGATGGAGGCTGTGCCTAAGGTGATAAAACGGATTGAAGAGATCCTGGATTTCAAGGAATGCGCATAAAATAGGAGTGACATATGGCTTTGCAAGTTTACGCAGAGGACAAGACGGTCTCTGCCGAAAAATGTTCGGTGGAGATTACTGGAGCGCATTCTAAGGAGGAGATAGTTGAAGCACTGTCAAAGATAGACTATGGAACGGTTGCTACACTCGACACCTATAGGATCAGGTCGCGGACAATGCATTTTGCAAATACAGAGGATTTTATATTTTATTTTGCCTCTATGAAGGGTGATCCCAAGATCTATCAGATGACGTTGAATCCATCTGTCAGCCTGCTTTTGAACCACAATGAGGATGGCCTTGAGTCAACATGCGAGATAGAGGTGCAGGGCCGGGCAGAAATACTGGATGCAACTGTGGAAAGGAAGAAGGCCCTTTTAATGCTCAGCCAAAAATCGCCGGTAGTGAAGAATATGCTGGAGACAGGTGCGGGCAGCGCCTTGGAGGTGATTAGAATGGTTCCTGAGATGATTAAATATCGGGTTTTCGGAGAGATCCTTCGAGGGGTTGGCCCTACAGTCTTAACCTTTGGAGAGATGCATTACACTGAAAAACCAACTGGTTTGATGGGGTTGGCTGAAGTCTGGTATACCGAGCTTAGAGCCCCTTTTTTCACGGCATCCCTTGTCCCGGTATTTCTGGGCGCGGCTGTTGCTTGGTCCATGCAAAGGGTATTTGATCCTACACTCTTTCTGTTAACAGTGGCAGGGGTTTTATTCCTTCATGCAGGAACAAATATAGCAAATGATTACTTCGACCATAAGAACGGCAACGATGAGATAAACAAGGAATATCTTAGTCCTTTCACCGGGGGCAGCAGGATGATACAAAAAGGTTATTTGCAGCCAAACTCTCTGCTGAAAGCATCTTTCTTGTTCTTTGGGGCTGGAGCTTTAACGGGATATTATCTTTATCTAGCCACTGGCGGACGCCTGATTCTAGGCCTAATGTTGGTTGGCCTCTTGTCAGGTGTTTTCTACTCATCACCCCCTTTTAACCTCGGTAACTATGGTGTGGGAGAACTTCTGGCAGGCCTTAACCTCGGTATCCTTGTAACCCTTGGCTCATATTATGTTCAGGCAGGCACTATAACATCTGAAGTTGCGGCGGTAAGCATTCCAGTGGGCCTTCTCATGGCAGCGGTGCTATATGTAAATGAGTTTCCAGATTACAATGCAGATAAGACGGTGGGCAAAAACCATCTAGTCGTTAGATTAGGGAGGAGACGAGCGGTCTATGGCTTTATCACAATAATAACCGCGGCCTATGCAGCCCTTGTCACTGGGGTTTTAACAGGGCTTGTGACTCCTTTCACCCTTCTAGGTTTTTTAACTGTCCCACACGCGGTGAGGGCGATGAAAACATTGTGGAAGAACTACAACAATTCGATGTATCTCATTCCAGCCTGCGCCAACACAATCAAAACACACGTGTACACTGGACTCCTGATCACATTAGGGTATATAGTGAAGGCAGCAGTTTAGTAAAAGCAAGTT
>BDTI01000138.1 GCA_002923215.1 archaeon BMS3Abin16
TTTTTGCGCGCCGAGTATGATTAGATTTGGAAGGTGGCCGGAATTATTTTTACTCATGAAAACGGAGGGCATGTCAGATCACGTCAGCAGGTATTATCAGCCAAGATAAATAAATACCTTCGTTTTCCCACTTACCCCCTTAACCATTTATAGTTAATTCAATATCATTCTTGAACACTATCAAACCCTCGATAAATGCATGCAAACACCTTCATTTATGACCTAAAATGGATTTGTTCAGATAGATTTCTGCCTTAGTGCTCAATATAAGTTAAATGAACTATAAATGCGGCTCAAGCCTAAAGTTTATATAACGCACAGGCCTATAACCAGTTCATGGCGGAGGTAAGCATAGTTCGATCAGCGCGGCCTGACGTGAAAAAAGCACTAAGCCTCATAGGCTTCACACCAGGCGAATATGACCTTGTGGCGATTAAGCCCAATATCTGCGCTGCCATGCCCTATTACACAGGTGCAACAACTGATCTGCGGCTTCTTGAAGAGGTTATCAAAATGTTTCAAGCCTGTTCAACGGAAGTAGTTGTAATGGAGAGCGATGGTTTTACTGATTCCGCGGATAAGGCGGCGGAGAAGACAGGGGTTCTTGAGGTTTGTAGTTATTTTGATGTGCCCTTTGTAAATCTGAGCGCCGATATTCAGATCCCTGTGAAGCGGGAGCTGCGAGCACTTAAAAATCCAAAGGTGCCGCGGACTTTTTTAAAGGCTGATTTCATCGTGAATCTGCCGGTTATGAAGACCCATCTCCTGTCGATTGTAAGCCTGGGTATGAAGAACATGTTCGGAATTCTTCCAGGGCCTAGAAGCACTTATCACTCTAAGCTTAGCGACGCTATCTGTGATGTCTTAACGATTAGAAAGCCGGATCTCACGATCCTCGACGGTATAATAGGGATGGAGGGTGAGGGACCGATACAGGGCAGCCCGAAGAAGATGGACATGGTCATGGCAAGCACCGATGTGCTTGCCCTTGATGTAACCGCCTGCAGGGTGATGCGTATAAACCCGGTTCATGTGGACCATATTCAAAAAGCTGCTTACTACGGCCTGGGTGAGGATAACCCGACGAAGATACAGGTCAAAGGGGAACGAATCGAAGACGTGTGGAGCAAGTTCACAATCTAGACTTAGACTTTCCAGTAGATGGACAAGTTTTCTCGAATATTTTGAATCCTGTTTTCAACTTCTCCTGTTGCATGCGAGTTTTCAGATTGTGGCGTGTCAAATGTTTCAGGCTTCAAGCTGTAGAGTCCGGCGAGGCTTGCGTAGATGCAGTGCGGCAGAGCTGTGATGTTGTATCCGCCTTCCAAGGTGAAAACCGTTTTTTTCGCAAGCTTTTTCACGTTTTCAGAAATCCTGTGATATGTATCAGTGGACAATTTGAGGCCGCCCAGGGGGTCGTTTTGATGGGCATCATATCCTGCGGAGACCAGGAGGATGTCTGGCGAATAATCCGTTAGAACTGGATATACGATCTCATCGAGGGCCAGGTTGTAGCCAGTGTCAGTCACTCCTCCGGGGAGCGGGATGTTTACTGTGTATCCCTCACCCCTCTCCTCGCCTACTTCTTCAGCCGCGCCTGTGCCCGGATAATGCGGCCACTGATGAAGCGAAATATATAAGATGTCACTTTCGTAGAAGATGTCCTGCGTCCCGTTGCCGTGGTGAACATCAAAGTCCAATATCGCGATTTTCCTTTTTCCCTGCGTCTTTGCGTAGGCAGCGCCCACCGCGACATTGTTGAAGATGCAAAATCCCATTGAAGAGTTTCGCGTTGCATGATGCCCCGGCGGCCTGACAAGGGCAAAGCCTGCTTTGCATTCTGAATTTACACAATCAATTACAGCTCCTGCCGCGAGAAGCGCGGTCTCAAATGATTCCGGGTTATAGTATGTGTCACCTAAAACCCGCGTCCCAGATTCGGCGATGCCCTTCATGTTTTCAAAATGGCTTTGGCTGTGCACCCTCAAAATATCTTCAGCTTCCGCCTGTCCCGGCTCAACCAGCTGAAGAGTGTCAAAAACACCTTTGCCCTCTAAAAAATCCACGGTGGCACTTAGCCGCTCCCTGCACTCTGGATGCCCAGTTAAGTTGTGGTTCAGAAAACGTTTTGTGTAGACTATCATCGCAGCACAAACCTGATGATGTCGCGCATAACCCTATATGAATCTGTGAGTACGCGGACGTTTGATTCCTCATCGCCATAGATACAGGAGATGGGCACCTCGTTTATGATGAAACTTTTTTTAGCAGCCTCAAGAATCATGATATGCTCGATTGCATAGCCTTCAGCGGCAAGCTCCAGCTCCTGTGCAACACCTCCCTCAAGTGCTCGAAAGCCGGACTGCGGATCGGTTACGGTCTGACCGGTGATCGTGCTGATGATTTTGCTTGCCATCCTGTTTGAAAGCCTGTTTCCAAAGGGCATGCCCACCGTGTCATTAAGAAATCTGCTTCCAATACAGAGGTGCGCGCCAGACTGAACTTCCGAGATGAGCGCGGGAATCTCCTCAGGACAATGCTGCAGATCACCGTCGAGAAGCACAACTGCGTCGTATCCGCTGCATTTTTTTATCCCTACTCTGGTCGCGTTAGCTTTACCTGTGTTAACATCCAGCGATATAACCTCTGCTCCAGAGCGCCGGGCAACCACCGCGGTTTCGTCGGTCGAGCCATCATCCACCACAAATACTTGGTCTACAAACTGGCTTGTGCGGCTCACTACGTCGCCAATCGTTTTACCCACATTATATGATGGTATTACAGCAGCTGATTTCATGTAAAGTTCACTTTTGTCTTATGAGAATATAAAGTTTAACTACATGAGAACTAAAAGATTAAGTATGTTGTGGCACCCAGGTGTAAAGGGAGACTTGGCGAGGGAGATGCAAGATGGTTTTGCCCTATAAGATTCGTTTTGAACTCGGAAAGGTGGAGGCAGGGATACTTGCCATAATCTTTATCGGCTTTGCCGGCGCCTATTTGATGGATCGCTCTGTTTCAGGGCTTGCCTTTGTCCTGGTCATCGCTACTGGCATCATCGCGGTTGTAATTATCGCCATGTATATTTTTTACACTCCTTCGGCGGCGGAGCATGATTTCAACGAGGTTTACACCCGGCTTATGGAAAAAGAGCTTCGTCTTATGAGCTCGCCCTATGATTTCATCCGTGACAGCCTGGTTTCTGAGTGGGAGGAGGCTTATTTTCTGGCGTCTGAAATGGAAAACTATGAGTTTGCGGAGTTTGCCAAAAGCAAGATTGTCGAACTTCGCGCGATGGATCTAAAGACGCCTGCATAGTAGCAATGGGTGTGTGTTTCAGGAGAGGGAGAAAAATTACATGGTTGGTTTAAGCGTCTTTTTCATCACCACGGCGGAATCAGGCCGACGGGTGGATGGCTTCTCAAAACAGGGTAGATACACCTATGTCTTTGAAAACGGCAGGTGGGTCGCGCTTAGAAACACGAGGACAAAAGAGATTCTGCGACGTTACACAAGATATTAGCGTTTCTGCTGCCTCTGGGTAAGCCGCGCCAAATAGTAG
>BDTI01000139.1 GCA_002923215.1 archaeon BMS3Abin16
TGTCAGGGCATTTCTCGCCGCAGAGGTCAAGCGTTTCAGTGTCTGTCATCCTTCAACCACCTCGCATGAATAGTCCACAGGCTGGGGTATGAATGTTTCCCCGCAGGCTGTGCAGTCGCTTCGCCGTTTGAGTTTGATCTTGTCATAGATGCTGTAGTCGGCGTTTATGATGAGAAGGGTGTCTTTAAGCGAGACTTCGAGTCCAGCGAGATAGCGAATGGCTTCAAGTGATTGAATCGAGCCCACGATTCCAGTCATGGCTCCGAAGACCCCTGCCTCTCTGCATGTGGGAATCGATCCTGCTGGCGGCGGATGGGGAAATGCGCATCTGAAGCACGATGTCTCGCCTGGGAAGATGCTTGTCACCCGGCCTTCGTACATAAGCACAGCGCCGTGGAAGAGCGGGGTCTTGTTCACTGCGCAGGCGTCGTTTACGGCATATCGCACTGGAAAGTTGTCTGTCCCGTCGATTACAGCGTCATATCCTTTGAAGAGGTCGAAGGCGTTGTCATAGGTTATCATCTTATTTATGGCGTTTACCTCGATTTCCGGGTTCACTGCTTGAAGCCGCTTCGCCGCTACCTCCACCTTTGGCTTGCCCACGTCTTCCGGTGTGTAGAGGAACTGGCGGTTGAAGTTGGAGAGCTCTACATTGTCCATGTCGAAGAGATCGATTCTGCCTACGCCTGCAAGGGATAGGTAGGTGGATACGGGGCATCCGAGCCCGCCCGCGCCTGTGACGGCGACCTTTGCGTCTTTCAGCCGATTTTGCTCACGTGCTCCCATGTCCTGGAGCACGAGTTGGCGGCTGTATCTTTTTATCTCATTTAGACTGAGTCCCATGATTATCACTTCCTTCTTTGACTAATGCATTAAATATTGTGTGGTTTACATGTTGTTGCACGAGAAGGAAAAATATTCTTCTTATAAATACTTTTCCACAATATAAATTACTGATAGTAATAATTATTGGGTTATTTTCCCCTAAAAAATCATAAAATCATATATAGAAGTATTGAAACGTCTTAAATGGAAGTTGAGATATGGCGATAGAAAATCTTTTGTTTTATCAGGAGATGTTGAAAAAAGCATATTCCGACGGTGCAATCACAAAAGAAGCGCATGCCATCTTGGACGTTATCCGTGAAAAATACGGGATATACGAGCGACACGTTGAACAGGCAATGAAGGACGGGATCATAAGCGACGAAGAATCAAGGAAATTGAGGGAGATAAGAAAGGAAATCTACAAAACTGCCTTAGAAACCGCCCTTCAGAGCGGGAACATAACTGATGACGAATTGGTGATTCTGAACATACTGCGCTGTTCCATTGGTTTTCCAGACGAAGTTCTCATAGAAATCGAGAAAAACCGAGGGAAACCCGAAGATTCCGGTTAAGAATCTTTTTTCCAACCCTATTCAAGATTTGCTCAGATAATCAGCAGGGAAAGAGAGGCAATATTATATATTCTGGAAGAACATCCAAAGACAGATAAATAAAAACATGATTATGGAGGAATCTGCATGGAATGGGACATGTTGTTAGGCCTTACCGGCCTGTATATCGTACTCCTGGTTACGCTGATACACCAGTGGATAATGAATAAACGGATCATAGACCTGGCGTCTGCAACCCAGCAAACCCTGGAGCAACGAAGGGATATAATAACAAAAACACTGGAAGAACGGATGATGGCCGCTGAAAAATAAGGTGTCCTCTTGAGAGAAGATCAAATGGAGGGTTAGAGATTGATATTAAATCTACTGGCATATGGAGGCATGCTGGATGACGCCTTCATGACCGGGCTCATCACTGAGAACGAGTATAAATTATTGACAAATATCGTAGTCAATTATGGCATCTATGAAAAAGATGTTTCCAGAGCGATGGAAGATGGATTTATTGACGAGGATGAATCCAAGCATCTGAGGTCGCTGAGAAAAGCTATCTATCAAAACGCGCTGAGAACCTCATTAAAAAAGAAGGTGATAACAGGTGAAGAGAAGGAGATACTTGATATCCTGAAGGATTCTGTGGGCTTGGATGATGAGACTCTGAAAAAGATTGAAGACTGCGTTAAAAAGGAGCTCAGAGTTCAAGGGTAGGTCTCTTTTTTATATATGTATTATATCCCGTTCATTTCCTCAACTTTAGAGCAAACAAAATCAATAGACCCTCACTTCCGATTTTGGATTGAAAGAGAAGTAGATTCCCCCCCAGTAAATTACCGTTGACCATTCATTCATCTGGTTGGATGTCAATCAGAAACCATATATACTTCAGCGGTTAAGAGTGGTTTATGTCAAAGCTATGGAATCAGATTCGTCTAGCGATAATTCTGCTTCTAATATTTGCCTTCACAAGCGGAATCGGGCTTTACACCGATTATCTGTGGTTCGGGTCAATGGGTTATTCCAGCGTCTTTATCACGATCCTGAAGTCGAAACTGGTCCTGGGCCTGGCTGCAGCAGCGTTCTTCTTTGTCTTCGCATTCATCAACGCCTACGCCGCCAGCAGGTCATATGCAGTTTCCAGAACAAGCGACGACGAAACAGAGGTAATACTTCCAGAGAATCTGAACACAATCGTCGTAGGCATAATCGCAGCGGTTTCGCTTTTCTTCGGACTCGCAGTCTCAAGCGCATGGGAAACAGTCCTCAGATATGTAAGCAGCGAACCCTTTGGAACACTTGACCCTATATTCGGACGAGACATCGGATTCTACATCTTCAAGATACCATTCTACGAGGCAGCGCTTCGGGCAGGATTCACAGTACTCGCATTCACAGGCATAATCACACTACTCGTCTATCTCCTCAAAAGCAAGTCGCTCATCTTTGACATGACCTTTTCAGACGTCAAATTCGAGGTGCCAAAGTTCACAGGATGGGCAAAAGCCCATTTATTCTTCCTCCTCGCCATCTTCTTCGTCCTCATCAGCGCAAGCTACAGACTCCAGGCATTCGACCTCCTCTTATCATCACGTTCAGACACGTTCTTCGGCCCCGGTGTGACTGATCTTACCGTAACAATCCCGGCACTCAAATTCCTTGTCTTCCTCTCCCTTATCACAGCCCTATCTTTTATCCTAAACATATGGCTTCAAAAACCCTGGATCTCAGCAGGGCTTATAGTACTCATACTCGTAGTTCAGATCCTGGGCGTCGGCGCCTATGCGGGAGTGGTGCAAGAATACCGCGTCAAGCCAAATGAGATAGTCATGGAAACACCTTACATTAAAAACAACATCGAATATACCACGAAGGCCTTCAACCTGGAAGGAGTTAATGACCAGATCTTCGAGGTAGATACAAATCTCACCGCAGAAGATTTAGACAAAAACTCCGCCACAATCAGGAATATCCGGCTCTGGGACCCACGACCGCTTAAAGACACATATAAACAGATACAAGAGATACGGCTTTACTACGACTTTAACGACGTAGATGTTGACAGATACACCCTCAATGGGAGTTATGTGGAGCTGATGCTTTCTGCAAGGGAGATTGACACATCCCAGCTTTCAGAAAGCGCCCGGAACTGGATAAACACACACCTCATCTACACCCACGGCTACGGTGTTGTGGCAAGCCCGGTAAATGAGGTAGGCACTCAGGGTCTCCCCGAACTCTACATAAAAAATATTCCACCTGAGAGTCCCTATTTTAAGATAGATCGGCCAGAGATATACTTCGGCGAGAAGACAAACAAATATGTCATTGTAAACACAAAACAGAAAGAGTTCGACTACCCGCGGGGCAATGAAAACCAGTACACCACATACAAAGCAAAGTCAGGGATTGTACTGAAGAACTATGCTCGAAAGCTTGCCATGGCCATGCGCTTTGGCACACCCAAGATCCTTTTATCAAACGATATAACCACGGAGAGCAGAATCCTGTTTAACAGGAACATAAAGACCATCACAAACACGATCGCGCCTTTTCTAGTATATGATAGAGACCCATATATTGTCATCTCAGATGGAAGGCTCTACTGGATGATGGACGCCTACACAACATCCACGCGATACCCTTACTCCACACCATACTCAAGGATAAACTATATCCGAAACCCTGTTAAGGTTGTAATTGACGCTTACACAGGAGAGACAAGCTTCTACATCACAGATGAAAGCGACCCGATTATACGAACATATTCCAAGATATTCCCCAGTCTTTTCAAACCCTATAGCATGATGTCAGAGGAACTTAAAAGCCATGTCAGATACCCTGAAGACATGTTTTCCCTTCAGACAATGGTTTACGCTAAATATCACATGAAAGATCCGGTTGTGTTCTACAACCTTGAGGACATGTGGAACATACCAAACGAGCTATATGAAAGCTCAAAGGTCACTATAGCCCCTTATTATATCATTATGCGGCTTCCAGGAGAAACAGAAGAAGAGTTCCTCTTAATGCTGCCGTTTACACCGAGGAATAAAGACAACATGATCGCCTGGATGTACGCAAGATCAGATCCTGGGCGCTACGGAGAACTCGGCATATTCAAGTTCACAAAGGAAGAACTCATATACGGCCCCATGCAGATCGAGGCACGTATTGACCAGAACACCGAGATATCTGAGCAGCTTACACTCTGGGGACAGGTTGGATCCAGGGTTATCCGTGGGAATCTTCTTGTAATACCAGTAGAAAACTCAGTCCTCTATGTTGAGCCCCTGTATCTTCTTGCAGAGCAGAGCCAGCTTCCTGAGCTGAAAAGGGTTATAGTTGCCTATGACGACAAGATAGTCATGGAGAAAAACCTGACCGCTGCCTTTGCCGCCATATTCGGCACCATAGCTGAGGCTCCATCTCGTCCTGCAGACTCCGGAGTGAGTGACCAGGATCTTGCAGCACAGGCTTTGAACATATACAATAAAGCACTTACAAATCTCAAGGCAGGTAACTGGAAGGAGTTCGGCAAGAACCTTGAAGACCTTGAAGATGCGCTAAAACGGCTGAAAGAATCTGAACGCGCTTAACCGCCTTCGATGCCTTATGTATAAAAGAGACACCCTTGTTGACCGGCTTATTGCCCTGGGTTATCTCAAGACGCCTGCTGTAATAGAGGCGATGCGAGAAGTAAAGAGGGAGTTTTTCCTGCCCCCTGATTTTGAGCGCTATGCCTACGCTGATTCGCCTCTGCCCATCGGCGGGGAGCAGACGATTTCAGCGCCTCATATGGTTGCTATCATGTGTGAGGCGGCCGAGCTTTCCGAGGGTCAAAGTGTGTTGGAGATCGGGGCTGGATCAGGTTATCACGCCTGTGTCACAGCGCATATCACGAAGACGATGATCTATTCTGTTGAGCGGCTCGCCGAGCTTGCCCACAGTGCGAAAGCGAATCTGAATCGGGCAGGATGTCGAAATGTCAGGGTAATCGTTGGAGACGGTACAGAGGGCTATGAAAAAGAGGCACCCTATGATCGTGTCATCGTGACAGCCGGCGCGCCAGATATTCCGCAGCCGCTTTTAGAGCAGCTGAAGGTTGGCGGAAAACTCCTCATCCCCGTTGGCAGCAGATACTCCCAGGAGCTCACACGGATCACAAAAGTTGAGGGTGACATTGAAATTGAGGAGCTGGGAGGATGCGTCTTCGTCCCGCTCATAGGCAAGTACGGCTGGCCAGGATGAGCCTCTGCTCTTGTGTGTGCAAAAACTTTAAATGGAAGTATTCTGGAAGAAGGCCCAATGGATGGTAATGAAACACCCGCATCAGAGTCGCGGACAAAGGGAGCGCTCTGCTACATTCCCTTCGCAGGATGGATAATCAGTCTTTTTTTCATTCTCACCGAGCGCGAGGACCGCTATGTCAGATTCAACGCCCTTCAAAGCATGATGCTTCTATTTTTATACATCGGCCTAAGAATTATTTTAGGATTGCTAACCGGGTTTTTTGAAAGTACAGATATGGTAGTAACCATTCTCACCACAACTGACAGGCTGATATCCCCAGTCTATTTCATAGCCTCAATCATCCTGATTTATAAAAGCTATATCGGCGTGAAAGTGCTTCTCCCTAAAATCGGGCCTGTCGCTGAAGAAGAGGTTTAAACTAAAGATCCGCCTTTCAGGCAATCGGGGTTTTCTGCAAAAAACCAGGGATCATAGATGAGTCTTTAGGGCCGACAATTATCTCCCAGCCTGTTGCATCTTCAAGCTCGCCTTTGATGCGCGCCGTAACTCCTGGTATCACCAGCTTTCGATGTTTAACCAATTTCTCGATCCCTGATTTTGAGAAGATGTCCTGGATAACTTCAGGTGTGATCTTCTTGCCAGCCATTGAAACCTCAACTGCCAGTCCCTCAGTGTCTGCAACGAGTATGTATGCAGGTATCTTAGCAGCTTCAAGGTCGCTTGCCACCGTGAAATATGTGAGGGCGAAATTGGTTGTGAGAAAGACAGGTGAGTTTTCATCGGGCGTGCCAACCTCATAGAGTTTGGCTTCAACCGACACAGGTACGCGGGGGTCAGTGTAGATGTTGAGCCGAAGGTTAAGCAGCGGCATGTTCTGCCACATCTCTGTTGAATGAAGTATGAGGGCGTCGCAGAAGCGCAGAAGCTGTGATGCGGCTATTGTTGCTTCTTCAAAACCGGCGTCAATCTCTGACTTTGCATCTATCCATGCAACCATCGGAACACCGAGAATAGGATACATTGCTTCGGCAAGCTCTTCTTCAACTGCAAGCCGCCTGAGTATTACCAGGTTATTGATAGTTTCTGCCAGGCCGTCGCCCACGGTGTTTGTGCCAATGTCAAGCACAATGTCGCTAATGCCTGCTGACCGGATGTTTCTCGAAAGTTTTAGCAGGCCTTCCACGTCGCCTGGAACCGATGCCACAACAGGGCAGTTGTTTTTCAGAGCTACTTCAACGATTTTCTCCCAGTTATCAGGTGTCGCTGCAAAGAGTAGCGGCCTGCGGTCAAGCGCAATTTCAGCACCTACTTCCAGCACCTCCGAGTCATGGGAACAAAGGATGAGCGGCAGCTCAGTCGTCTCAGTTGCAGCGAGCACTGCCTCGCCAAAGGATGCCGCGTCACCGGTTTTACAACGAATCGCAACGCCGTCGAGCTTGAGTGTGCGCCCGATTTTATCCACTCCAAAATCTTCGATAGCTGAAACCCGCGATTTAATCTCATCCACAGGAAGCGAATCATCAACATCATAGAATAACCCGGTCGGATTGAAATATGTGAGCTCATGGCGATAAATCACTTCTTCGCCGCCGAGCTTAATCGCCTTTTCACCGCTACCCACAACAACCTCTTTAACAGGCGGTGAGAGAAGCTTTATCAGTGCTGCTTGTTTCTCGCTGTACTGGGCCTCAAAAAGCGGCGGACAGTCAGCAGGTGTCATCTCTCTTTCAATAAGCTTTGAAGCAAAGGCCATGCATGTGTCAACACCACATTTCTTACAGTTTATTCCGGGCAGGGCCTTGTAAACATCCATTGGTGAAAGTCTAGCCAAAAATTACACCTCTCTTTGTTTCTTATGAAGTTCAACATATGAGTTGACAGCACTTGCAATCGCCGCTGTCTTCTTTTGATCTCGAAATATCTGTGAAAGACCTAGAAGATGAAACTCCTCATATTCTATCATCTTCTTCATCTCCTCTAATATATTATTATCCTCTATAAACGTGGTGGACAAGTCGCCTTTTAGGAAGGGTTCGCTTGTGATAACCGCCATGTGAAGCGGCATGTTTGTAACGATACCGAGGATGATGTAGTCGTAGAGGGCTCGCTTCATCCGCGAAACAGCGTCTATTCGATTGCGATCCCAGACAACGAGCTTTGCAACCATGGAATCATAAAAGGGAGGGATCGTGTAACCCATGTGAATCCCGCTGTCCACTCGCACGCCGGGTCCGCCGGGAGACCGATACCGCTTGATCTTGCCTGTGGCCGGCCTGAAGTCGTGGAGCGCGTCTTCAGCATTTATCCTGCATTCAATCGACCACCCCCTGGGCACAATGTCCTCCTGCAGATATGAAAGTCCCTCGCCGGAAGCGATTCGAAGCTGCTCCTTTACAATATCGATTCCTGTTATCATCTCAGTAACCGGGTGCTCAACCTGCAGCCGGGTATTCATCTCGATAAAATAGAACTCGCCCTTTGAATAGACGAATTCCACAGTACCCGCGTTTGTGTAATTAATCGCCTCACCCGCATTGATCGCAGCAGTTGTCAGCCGCTCCCGGATTTCAGGCGTTACAACTGGTGAAGGCGCCTCTTCAATCACCTTCTGATACCGCCTTTGAATCGAGCACTCACGCTCATAGGCATGGATAATTCGCTCGCCATCACCGAGGATCTGAACCTCAATATGCCTGGGCTTGTCCAGATACTTTTCAATTAGAATCGCGGGATTGCCGAATGCCGACTCTGCGATTGATCGGGATGACTCGTAGTAGCTGATAAGCTCATCGTCGTCGTTTGCAACTTTCATCCCAATGCCTCCGCCGGCGGCTGACGCCTTGATAAGCACTGGGTAGCCTACCTGCTTGGCAACTTCAAGCGCCACGTCCGCTGATTTCACCTCGCCGTCGCTTCCCGGAACCAGTGGGACGCCTGCGTCTTTCATAATCTTTTTCGCGGTGATCTTGTCCCCCATCTCACGTATAGCCTCCGGAGATGGACCGATAAATGTGATGCCTGCTTTTTTACATTGCTCTGCAAAAACCGGGTTTTCAGCGAGAAAACCGTAACCGGGGTGAATCGCATCTGCCCCTGCTTTCAGCGCGGTTTCAATTATTCGCTCCATCACAAGATAGCTCTTTGACGCCGGGCCTTCGCCGATGAAAAACGCCTCGTCTGCATAGAGTTTGAAAAAAGCATCCCTGTCAGCCTCCGAGTAAACAGCCACATTTTTTATGTCAAGCTCTCTCGCAGCCCGCATAACCCGAATCGCGATTTCGCCTCGATTCGCTACAAGAATTTTCTCAAACATCAAGCCTCTACTCGCATCTGAGATTGATAAAGTTTTTGAAAGACTTACCAACACAATTTGGCCCTTATCCTTTGATAGATGGGTGGGAGTGTTTTAAACTGCAGTTTTTTTTTAGAAAAGTATTTATGGGAACTTTAATAGGTTGACTTGGGTGTGAGAGATTTTGTGATGAAATTTCTGGGGAGTTTGTGAAATTCGAGGAGGTAATCTATGAATAATGCGCTGTACAATTACCAGGCGGTTGTCAAGTCGGTTTATGACGGCGACACCTGCACAGTTGACATTGACCTGGGGCTTGGAACCTGGGTACACGGGGAAAAGCTCAGGTTATATCGGATTAATGCACCTGAAGTTCGGGGGGTTGAGCGTTCTCTTGGACTTAAATCCAGGGATTTTCTCAGGAGCAAAATCGATGACAGAGAAATCATCATCAAAACAGTCAAGGACAAGAAGGGTGAATGGATTAATATCAATGATCTCATGGTCTCTGAGGGATTTGCGGTTTACAAGGATTATTGATTGCGCGATTTAGGAGATTTGATCTCATGTCCGAAAATAAGGTTTGGTTCTCCCACGGCGAGGAGATATATGAGGTTAAGAAAGGATGGTTTTTGAAGAAGGGCGGGTTTGCCTGGACTGGTAAAACCAAGATTTGGAACTGGGACAATTGCACGGTTGGACTTGCTAAACCAAGGAGTGACAGGACGCTTATTATTGTTAGAAGCGATACTAATAAGAACAGTAAGTTCATGGGGGATAGACCGGTTAAGATTAGGTTCATGCTCGGTTTTGAGGTAAGAAAAATCCTCTCTGGACCCGTATTTGAAAAGCCGGTTAAAAGAGGTGGCAAGCTTAAAGAAGGGGTGTGGAATGGTAGTAAGGGGAGGTATGTGATTCGACTGCGCGGGAGTCCGACTGGTGATGAATTTGATTGGTCTGATGATTACTGGATTTGGGTGTATGATGATGATCTGAGTGGGATGAAAAATATTGACGCCCTCCACCGGCAGATCGAAGCTAATCTGAGTTCAAAAATAACTTCTGATAACGTCTTTAAGGTTGATAGCGCGCCTATAAATAACGATGATGTCGTTCCAGTTATCTATCAGCCGGCGGTTGACTCGTTGAAGAATTTTATACGCGAGATTAATTGCAAGCGGCAGCAAATAAACGGCGTCGATTACATCGAGGTTACGCTGATCTTTGAAAACGAGCGTTTGCAGAAAAGCGATGACTTTGATAAAACATATAAGTTTGCTAGAAAAGACCTCCTCTTCGGCCGGGAAAAAGACATTGAAAGATTTAAAATCATACTAAAAGAGGGAAAACCGGATCACCTTCTTTTTCCAGGGATTTATAGTAAAGAGATGGAGAACGGTGTTTGCCGGGAGCGGGATATTTTATTTGACAGCACACACGGCGACACAGTTAAAAACCCGGATAAGGCACCGAAACGGCCCATCAAATACTTCTTCGCAGACCTAAATCACCCCATTGTTTTTGTGAACACTTCAAATCACGCTATGGCAGGGGATGATGCAAATCACAGGCTTTGGAAATGGGAGTACATTCCCTGGGAGGAGAATGGAGCCGCCGTCTACCGTGGTGACAGCTCACTAGCGGACGTAGAAAAAAGGTTTCCTGAGCCTCCGCTTTGGGGAGTTCCGAAATGGATATTCGGTTTAGCCAATAGATTAAGACAAAAAAATCGAGCCCCCTGTGACTCAGAACTCTAAGGCTAAACGTTTATTGCCTAGAATACCAATCAACCTGACATGCTTAAACGCAGCGCCGCAATTTATACTGGAGGCTTTCTCTTCGGACTACTGTCATCAGCCCTGATAATTGCATTCTATCCCTCGCTTTACGAAGCTTTTCTTGAGTTTCTGCGCCGCCGTGTTGAAACCCAGAACGCCTTTATTGAAAACTTTACCCTCATGATACTCGTAAACAACCTGCTCGCAGCATCTATTGCCTCATTCGGCGGAGTA
>BDTI01000140.1 GCA_002923215.1 archaeon BMS3Abin16
TATTTCGCAGGCGCAGTCCTCCTTGGAGCAGCCCCATGCACAGCAATGGTCTTTGTCTGGACATACCTCGCCAAAGGAGAACTCAACTATACACTGGTCCAGGTCTCAGTAAACGACCTCGTCCTCCTAGTGCTCTACGCACCGATAGTAGGTTTTCTCCTCAGACTCGGATCAGTAATCATACCCTATCGGACCGTGTTCTACTCAGTCGTAATCTATGTACTCATCCCACTGAGCGCAGGCTATCTGTCAAGAAAGTGGATCCTCAAAAACAAAGGCGAACACTGGCTTGAAAACGTGTTTCTAAAGGCATTCCACAACGTAACCATAGGCGGGCTCCTGCTCACACTCGTGATAATCTTCATGTTCCAGGGAAAAACACTCATAAACAGGCCCCTTGACATCGTCTTAATCGCGATACCGCTCACAATCCAGACATTTCTCATATTCTATATTGGATACACAAGCGCAAGGAAACTGTGCATCAGATATGAAGACGCCGCACCAGCCGCGCTCGTGGGAGCAAGCAATTTTTTTGAGCTTGCCGTCGCCACATCACTCGTGCTCTTCGGCCTCGAATCAGGAGCCACACTAGCAACGGTCGTAGGCGTTCTAGTAGAGGTGCCAGTGATGCTCACACTTGTGAAAATATGCCTTAAATCGCAGGATAGATTCCAAGAAGCGTGTTTCTATTCAGAAGAAAAAACAAGGAGTTTAACCGGATGTTTAAGAGAATAGTTATCGCCCTCGACCTTGGCGAAGACCCTAAAAGACTTACCGAACTCATAAAGGAGTTCATGGATGAAAGGGAAAGCAAGATCTACTTGATCCATGTTGTTGATCTGGACAGCGCAGGCGCTATGGCAGAAACCCTAAAATCCGATGATGAGGCTGCCTTGAAAAACATAGCGGCAGGGCTTTCACAAAAAGGCTTGGATGTAAAGACATGGGTTGCTGTGGGAAGTCCGGTACAAGAGATACTCGCCTATGCCGATGAAGTGGGTGCAGAGCTAATAGTGGTAGGAGCCCATAACAAAGGGTTCGCCTCAAGCATAATACTTGGAAGCGTGTCAAAAGATGTGATAAAGCATTCAAAGCTTCCGGTGCTCGTTTTAAAAGATAGGGCCTCCAAATAAATTTTGGGTGTTGATCGATGAAAACCGTTTTATTTGTCTGCGTCGGAAACTCTGCAAGATCTCAGATGGCAGAGGCCCTGTTCAACAAGCATGCGCCGCCGGGCTGGCAGGCTGAAAGCGCCGGCACAAAACCTGCTGAATCGGTGAGCAAAAAAGCGGTTTTAGCCATGAAGGAAATCGGAATTGACCTCACCGATACCGTACCGAAAAAGCTCACAACCCAGATGCTCAGTGAATCAAGCCATGTGATCTCAATGGGATGCGGAGTCGAAGTCTGCCCAGCGAATATTTATCAAAATATTGTGGACTGGGAACTCGACGACCCGGTGAACCTGGATATGGAAACAGTGCGAAAGATCAGATCAGCTATTGAAACAAAAGTAAAAGAGCTCATCCAAGAATTAACAGGCTGAGAGTCTGCATCAAAATTGGGCAAGCACAAGATCAGCAATCTCTGAAACATCGCGGGTCATGTGAAACACGGGCAGATTCATCTCACCGAAGTTCTCAGGCGAAAGTGACACAACTGCAACCACATTTTGACCTATCGGCTTAGACCCACAGAAATCGCTGTCACGCGCCGCATAAAGCATAGGCATATCAACACCTGGATGACCCTCAATAACCAGGATGTCAAGCTCCTGCCCCGCAAGCAGAGACATCGCCTCATCAAATCTGTTTAAACCACTAATCCTTTTTATCGCAACAGCCTCAACAGGCGACGCCGCAATCACTATATCGGCACCCGCCTCAGCATGACGCCAGGAATCCTTACCACGCTTATCCATGCTGAAATTCATCTCATGAATCTGCTTAATTGTGCCTACAGAAAGACCCCGTTTCTTAAACTCAGACACCAGGTTTACCACAGCCGTCGTCTTCCCAGCATTCTGACCTGAACCAGTAACAGCAAAAATCTTCATACAACCCTGAAAAAGGCCTTCACCTCTTATAACAATTACCCCCAATAATCCGGCCAAAAAGATGTGTTTGACCCAATCAAACATTGTGTTCGATTAGATGTTTCCCTACCAGAGGCGAAAAACCTTTTTTTTCTTCTGAGCGTTTAGCAAAGCTAAATGCGGGTTCTTTTTGGCGCAGATTTTTCTTACAAGATATAACGCCTCGCATCACCGGCAGGCAAAACGGAGCGGAAGCGACGCTTTTGGCTGTTCGAGTTAATTGCCTTTGTTAGCTCTTATATGCAATGTGCTGAAGCCAATCATTCTCCGTACAGAGCTGATGATTTTCAAACCACATTAGCCCAACATCCACCCATTGCAGGAAGTTCATAACCTCTTTCTAGGACGCTCTGGCAATAGCACGGCTAATTTGGGTTCTTCGTCTCCATTTAAGGTAAACCAATAATCAAAGAGTTGCCCGACAGCCATTCTGATTTGAGGAGATTCGATGGAGCTTTTCACCTCAATTAGCAGATCTTTTCCGTCATTATCGTATTGTTTTATCAGCACATCAAACATGCACGAATGGTTTTTGCCTTCCAAAAGTGTAAATTTTGTTAATGATTTGTTTAATTTGTTGGTGAGTTGATTATGTAGCCGTCGCTGCGGTACTGTGCCGGCCTTCCTTATAGCTTCGATGTCCGCCTCATCCTTCAGCGGAAGGTCTCCATTGGTTGTGGTGCTTTTTTTCTCAAGGAGTTTTTTTGTCGCCGTTGTAGTTAAGAAATCTGGTAGGTCTTTTCCAACTTGATCGAGATCCGCCGCATCCTTAATTCCTCCCGTTCCATACAATTTGACCATTGCTTGGTACTGGGAGGTAAGGCCAGAATCTGCTACGTTTAGTTTTTTGAGAAGACTTTGAACCCCTTTATTCCCGTTTATGAGCGGGAAGCAAACGTTAGGGTCCAGCATAAAAAATGCCGGTGTTAGAAAGTATTCAGACCTCATTAGTTTATCTGGATGATTAGCCTTAGGAATATCAGGTAACTTCGTTATTGTCTCGACTATTTTTAACCTTTCTTTTTCGCTCTTAGAGTTAAAGGCCGATTTGTATAAAGGGAGTAACGTCGAATGATTATCCTCAATCCATGAAAAGACACTATTTCTATATGCTTTGTAGAAATTCGTGAAACCCGAATGACCTTTTATCAACTCAATCAGCGAATCGTCACCAAGCTCTTCAGCAATCATCTCTGCTACTTGATCTAAAGAGTAATTTGAAAAGTCTTTTCCGAGCACATCACCTAAAGCCGGCATTTTTGTACTAGAAATATACGCTGCCGCCTCTCCTTCATAGCTATTTGTAATCCATGCTAGTTTTGACAATCCGTAGAGTTGCCGTGCGGTAACTTTGCGTTGCGCGAATAAGTGGCCAGCCAGATGCCTAGCCAAACGATTCGTGTGTCTTTGTCTTTCTGCCCACTCTTCAGACATGTGAATAATCCTTTTGGAGAGCTAACATTATTTTTTTATCTAGTGTAGTATCTTAACTCGTATATATTATTCTCCATGATTTAACTTTTGAAACCCAAAACAGAACGTCCAGAGGTGGAATGGACAATAAAAATTATATCTAACAATAGTATGCTGCTTATACATAAATTCATAAGATAATATCTTTTTTCGGTGTCAAGCGCTTATTATAACACACTATATGGAGAAATTTGTGTGAGCAAATTTCGGGTTTTTTGACCCCAAAATTTTTTACACAAAAAAGGTTGGAATGCCCTCGCTGGGATTTGAACCCAGGTAACGGGGTCCGCAACCCCGAATGATATCCAGGCTACATCACGAGGGCAAGGGGTGTTGTTTGTGGTCATCATTTATATGATGTTTGTGTATAGGTCGTTTACTTCTGCTTTTTTCTGTTTTTTTATTTGTCTTTGTTTTTGAGCTGTTTTTTTCCATTCTTTTGTGATGTCTGGGTCGGTTCCTTTGATTTTTCCAGGGTATTTGTCGATTTTTACGAGGGCGGGGATTTTTGTCATGAGTCCTAGTGTGATTGCTTCGCCGATGTTTAGGCTGCTGAGTTGTGCGAGGAGGTCGTCGCTGAGGCGTTCGCTTGATTGTTGTACGTGGCGTTGGTCGCTTGGTTCGACTAGGCGCATGATGATTGTGTTGTTTGCCTGGCTGAGGCTGTTTTGGTCCAGTGATTTTGGGCGTTGGCTTACGAGGCAGAGTCCGACTCCGAATTTTCGGCCTTCCCGTGCGATTCGGTCTATCCTTTATTTTGCGTGTGTGGGCCGTTTTTCTGGTGCCAGGTTGTGTGC
>BDTI01000141.1 GCA_002923215.1 archaeon BMS3Abin16
CAACCTCGGAGAACACCGAGTCGAATATCGGTGGGCACCGAAAACTCTGCTGTGAGATGACCGGATTTCACAACAGGCACACCGCCCAAATTTAAGATTACCCCTCGAAGCCTCTGGGGATCAGTCTTTTCAGCGATTGAAAAAATCTCTCGATTCACTGCAAACAGCTTCGAACCAATCCCTGCATCAACACCGGGTTTTGAGATGTTTCGCCGAAGCTCAACTCCAATCTCATCTGCAAGGCCGATTACCTTCTCCCGCTGCTCTCTTTTCATCCCCTTCCAATCTAAAAAGCAGAAGCTGGCACCGCTTTTTGAAACTGCCTGCTGAAACATTGTTTTATCTAATTTTTCAAGCGCATAGCTTGGGATGAGATGACCCAGTGCATCAGACGACTCAAGGATAAACCGGGTGTGCCTCGGTGCATAATGGTTCCCGCCCACACCGATCCCGGACTGGTATGTTTTGTCATTTTCGGCAGCGGCAAGAGCTGCTTTTGCAACCGCGGAAACAGCAAGTGGGTCGTTCCACTCCCGCTCAGTTGAGCCCACCTCAACAAACAAGACCGGCCGCCTGAGACCAGTGGGACCGTGGTGGGTCACCTCCATCGATACCTGATAATCCAGGTGTTTTTCAGAAGCGATTTTTTGAAGCTCTCTAAGCGCAGTCTTAACCGCGTCGGGAGCAGTGATTGCCAGCTCCTGCGGCCGGCCGCCGACACGTGCCTCATCCGTCAGATTTCCAGGTGAATGCACTGTGAGCGTCCTCTGTTCAGAAACACTCCTGTGTCGCGATGCGAAGACATAATAATCCGGCGAAAAATGAAGGTCCAAGTGCTCGGCCTCAACCTGCCCCTTCCCTGTTGCGATGAGCCGGACACCTCCACGTTCATAGACTGGCTGCCCCTCAAATTCACCCACCGCTTTGAATCCAAAATCTTGGGCCAAAGCATTGTAGACATTCGTGCCTGCAATGTCTTTTTGAGACGTTACAATGAGGCGCATAACTTATTTCTCTTCCAACAGGGCGAGTATCCGATCAAGCTTTTTCTGGGTCATGTTCCAATGTGGGCTGCGGCTCTCAGAAACCATCATCTGGCTCTGGGGAAACCGGACCACGGCATCCAGGAAATATCCGAATATCCATGAGCCGATGAATGCCAGTGGCACTGCAATCAAGATCAGGTCCCGTATCCGAAGCGGAAATACAGCCTGTATCTTGTCAGACGCCGCAACAATCAGCAGGACGAAGTTAACATAGGTGAGAAACTGCCTCCCCAAGTCAAACCGATACTTCTGCTCTGTAAAATAATCCCGCGTGCCCCTGAGAGTTTCCTTCATATCTTATTGCCTCCAATCATTTATGATGAGATAAATGGGGCAAAAAGAGATATAAAGGCTGTGATTGCCGACTACGCCAGATTCTAACTGTTCTTCATCTTTCACAAAGAAAAGATTATTGAATTATATTTTAAACTCAAAATATTTGAGAAGGGTTTCTTTAAAGCCATTTTTTACTTGTGCGTTAATAGTTCTTATAACAAAAAGTACATTTGAATGGCCAAAGAAAATATCCAAATCAATATATTCATTTTTATAATTCTCAACTTTATCTTCAACCTTTGTAATATCAAAATCAGTATCCCCGGTTAGCGGAGGATACTTTTCATCTGGAAGGAAATCTTCTAATAATATCTTTTCTAGAACTTTTGAAGCTCTTTGCTTTTTTCTACTTTAACAGTGAGTTTATTCTCTTCATCCTTGATGGATAAAAGCCTTAATTTTTCTTCCAACAGAGCCATGTTATTTTTTATAGAATTTAGTCAGAGCTTCCTCGACGGCGTCACAACGTTTGGGTCAATTGTTACGAAATCGTCTCCGCCGTTGTGAAGGATTGGCCGGATCTTCCCTGGGTCAAAACCCAGGTCAAAGATGCCCTCGTTCACAGTCGCAGAAACAACTTGTCCAACAAACAGGGTATGATCCCCAGTAGTCATTTCGTTTACTACTTTGCATTCCAGATGCGCGATGCACTCGGCGATGAGCGGCGGCTTCACATGCTTTGCGGCTAGGGGTGTGAGCCCGGTCTCTGCAAACTTATCCGCATCCCTTCCAGAGTTTCGCCCGCAGAAAAGCGTCTCCCCCACAATGTCCATGTTCGGCACATTGACAACAAACTCACGACCTGTTTTTATGAGATCATGAGAGTATCTCCCAAACCCCACACTTATGGCCACCATAAAAGGATTAAAAGAAGTCACCATCGACCAGGCAAGGGTAATTATATTCGGCTTCCCCTCGCCATCTACGCAGGTGACAAGCACGGTGTGCCGGGGATGCATCAGAAGCCATGCCGACTTTGATTCCAACTCCACCTTTTCAACCAACATTTCCACCTCCTGAAAGCTGCGCGCAGCTCAGGCCGCCTGCAATCAGCTTGGCATATGTTTCAGCGTGCCGCTTCACCCTGCAAGGATCATCGCAGTAATAGATAGGGCACCTGTTGTCACAGGTTATCGTGAGATTTACAGCAGTAAACGTCCTCAGCTTTGCCATCACCTGTTATTTGAACATCTGCAGGATATAAAGCTAACCCAGTCTCGGTGAAATGACTTTTTAGAGTATTGTAAAACTGCTTTCCCCGTCCATGACCTCAGCATATTTTTTAACATGTTCAAGGATTCGGCAGGGGTCGTTGCAGTAAAAGAGCGGGCACGACTTGTCACAGCGAACCACGATATTTTCAAAATTATATGTTTGCGGCCCGGTCATAACGTATTTTTCCAATGGGCAGGCTTTAAATTTTTTGCACGACGGCAAGGCAAGATTTATTAAAGGGGCTCCTTCTAACCGATGTTTATGGCGAAGAAAGCAAAGTCAAAGAAAACATCAGAGTCCGGCGGACTGAACAGGCGTCAGATAATCGGGCTGGGACTAATCTTCATATTTATAGTTTCAACAATAGCCCTTGCAGTATCATTTTCAGGCCTTTAATCATCGGTGTACATTTTTGCATAAGGCCGATGTGATATGGGAACTATCTTTGTGAACCTGCTTTCATAAATCGGTTTGGGGTCAACGCCGAAGTACGAGCTGAATTCTTCGGTGAGTTCTTTAATTAGCATTTTATCCGAGTCTTCCAGCTCTGTTGCCTTTGCCCCTATTCCGAGCAAAGACTCCGGCACGCTTCCACGGACAT
>BDTI01000142.1 GCA_002923215.1 archaeon BMS3Abin16
ACTGCACCTATGAATCCGCCGAGTCCTATTATTAACAGCTCTATCATACCACTCCTTTTTCTATATGTTGCAGGATTATAAATCTTACCAATTCTGTCACTCCAGTTCGCCGGGGTCGGTTATCCTGCCGGTAACAGCAGACGCGGCGACTACCGCAGGGTTTGCCAGATAAACCTCTGATTCCTTGTGCCCCATGCGACCGAGGAAGTTACGGTTTGTCGATGAGATGCAGCGCTCGTCCTTTGCCAGAACACCCATGTATCCGCCGAGACATGCGCCGCATGTAGGCCCTGAAACATAGGCGTTTGCATCGAGAAATACCTGGAGGAGTCCCTCTGTCATGGCCTGTTCATACACTTTTTTCGTGGCTGGCACAACGATCATCCGTGTGTCAGATGCGATTTTTCGGCCTTTCAAAATCTCAGCTGCTATGCGGAGGTCTTCGATTCGGCCGTTTGTGCATGAGCCCAGATATGCCTGATCTACTGTGATGTGGGATAGCTCTGACGCGGGCGCGGTGTTTTCAGGAAGCGAGGGTTTTGCAACGGTTGGAACAATATCCTCTGCATCGTACTCGTAGGTTTCAATGTAGCCGGCGTCACCGTCTGCAAACACAGGTTCATAGTCCCCACGGACTCGGCCTTTCAGATAATTAAAGACTTTTTCATCGGGCGGGATGATCCCGGCTTTGCCCCCGGCTTCGATTGCCATGTTTGAGATGCTGATACGGTCTGCAAGCGGGAGAGCTTCGATTGCCGAGCCATAGAATTCCATTGATTTGTAGAGTGCGCCGTCCACGCCGATGTCTCCGATTATGTGCAGGATTATGTCCTTACCCATCACATGTTTTCCAAGGCTTCCACTTACAGTGTATTTCTGGCTCTCCGGGACTTTGAACCAGAGCCTGCCAAGCGCCATGGCCGCCGCTGCCTCAGTGGAGCCGAGGCCTGTTCCCAGCGCGCCTAATGCACCGTATGAGCAGGTGTGCGAGTCTGCGCCGATAATCAGCCTGCCCGGCGCGACAAATCCCTCCTCGATCATCACCTGATGACAGACGCCGCATGTGCCGAGTGGAAAATAATTTGGCATCTCATATTTCTTTGCGAAAAGCTGCATCGCCCTTGCCTGCTCAGCCGAGGCCACATCCTTATTAGGAACATAATGGTCCGGTATAAGAACCGTCTTTTCCCGCAGCGGCTCAGACTTGAACTTTTCAAAGACTTCAAATGCAGGCAGGCCTGTTACATCGTTAAGCATAACATAGTCGATTTCAGCTTCGATTATCTCACCTGGTTCAACAGTGTTTTTATCTGCCTTCTTTGCAAGTATCTTTTCAGCAATCGTCATAGACATAACATACCTCTGGAAACTCCACATTTATATATCTTAAGCGTCGAAAACAGATATTATGGTTGTTTCTGAGGAGTATGTTTTAGTTAAGGTTGCCGGGGTTTTTGTGGCAAACACCGGTGAGCTGTCTGAGGAGACTGGGCCTGTTGTATTTTTGGAAAGTGAGGAGAAGCGGATCCTGCCAATTTACATCGGTGTTTCAGAGGCGTTCTCCATTCAAACCGCCTTGGACAACACACCTTATCCACGGCCGCTTACACATGACCTTTTCATAAGTGTGCTTGAAAACTCTGGGCTTAGAGTTGAAAAAATCGTTATCGACGACATAAGTGAAGGCGTATTTTTCTCACGGCTCATTATATCTAAAAACGGTGACTCCTCGGAATTCGACGCCCGGCCAAGCGACTGCATCGCGCTTTCTGTTCGCACAAGCGCTCCTGTCTATGTGTCATCGAAGGTGATGGAGCAGGCGTCAGTTGAAAAAAAGGATTACACCGTTGAATAATTTGTGCTCCAAGTTGATTGCACGGTGGTGAAGTAGATTATCTGATTGTTTGAATCTTTTTTATAGCGATTTCGATCTGCTTTGACAGGTTTTTTAGAAATTTTTCTGTCTCTTCTGTGGCCACGGCTCCCCGCGGCGAGGGTGAGATCATCCCCTTGTGCTCAAGTACACGCAGGGAATATCTGATCTTATGTTGGGGCATGCCGCTTGCCTCGGAGAGCTTAATAATTCCGATAGGCTCCTTTTCAACTACAAGCCTGAGTATCTGTACATGGCGCTCTAGAAGCTCGATTTCCTCAACAAGTCGTGTAAGCATTCTTATCAGTTTTGGATTTATCTTTGAGGAGATATATAATTATGTCGAGTATATTATCGGTCGTTAGTTCAGGACTTTGAGTCTGAGCTTTGCCAGGTCTTCTTTTATCTCGACCTTAAATCCCATCCCTCTCAAGACGTCTTCGATCAGGGTTGTGACAAATTTCTTTGTAACATCTGAATAGAGGATTAGTGTGAACTCTGTGTCCGATGTTTTTGAGAGTTTGAAGAAGTTGCAGGCTTCAAGGCGCTCCAAAAAATCCACGGGTCGTTTCACCTTTTCACCCAGGTGTTCGCTGTGTGATTCTGCCACTTTTTTGTGGTTTTCCCAGAAGGCCGCTCCCTCTGGTGAGGATTCGATGAGCTTGAGGAACATAATGAAATGGTCGATGTCGAGTATTATGTGTTCACCGTCTGCCAGCATGTCAACGTAGGTGTTGATCTGTTTTGTGCCGTGGCGGTCGATGAGCTTTTTGTTCTTAGAATAGAACTGCAGCGCTTTTCTGATGAGTCCGCTTTGGGAGAGTCTGCTTTCTGCTTTCATCTCTTCAAAGAGCTTTGCAGTCTCAGAGTCAAGTGCGATTGTAACCCTTGTTGGTGCCGGCATAATGTCACTTCATCGATTTAACTATTTAAACCTTTAAGCGTCTTTCATAATATTTGTGAAAACTTCATATCATGTCTTATTTTGTATTAAATATTCTCAAATCTCTTTATATAGGTTTTAAACTCTGAAATTCCAATTAACAGCAGTAAAAGGCTGGAAATATAAAACTAAATGGAGGAAAAAAGATGAATAAACGAATAACAATTGTGCTGCTCGCCCTGATGATCGTGGCAGGGCTTCTGCCCGTAGCACTAGGTGCGGACCCCTCAGGAGGGGCCACACTGGCAGATGACCCGCTAGCCCCACTCACATACATCTGGCTGCTAGTGGCAGGCTTTCTAGTCTTCTTCATGCAGGCGGGTTTCGCCATGGTAGAAGCAGGCTTCACACGGGCCAAAAACACAGCAAACATACTTATGAAAAATATAATGGACTTCGCTGTGGGCTCGCTGGCCTTTATGGCGGTGGGATACGGCCTGATGATGGGCGCAGACCACTACGGACTCTTCGGAACCGGCATGTGGTTTCTCGCCGGAGACGCCTATGACGTAGGTGTGTATCTAAACTGGTTCTTCATGGTTGTCTTCGCAGCAACAGCCGCAACCATTGTCTCAGGCGCCATGGCAGAAAGGACCAAGTTCAAGTCCTACCTTATGTACAGCGTCATAATCAGCCTGATCATATATCCGGTATATGGGCACTGGGTCTGGGGTGGTGGCTGGCTCATGACAGGCAGTATCTTCGGAAAACTAGGGCTTCTGGCAACAGACGGATCCCCCTTGTGGTTCGCTGACTTCGCAGGCTCCTCTGTGGTCCACCAACTAGGTGGCTGGATCGCGCTCATGGGCGCTGTGATACTGGGCCCAAGGATCGGCAAGTACGGGAAGGACGGGGAGCCACGGGCCATACCCGGCCATAATATCGCGCTGGCAGTCTTAGGCGGTTTCATCCTGTGGTTCGGCTGGTATGGCTTCAATGCAGGAAGCACGCTCTCTGGTACAGAGCTCCGGATAGCTGTTATTGTAGTAACCACGACACTCGCTGCTGCAGCAGGGGCAACAATTGCCATGTTCTATTCCTGGGCGAGGATCGGAAAGCCCGATGTCGGCATGACTGTAAACGGCTTTCTCGCAGGCCTTGTAGCTATTACCGCAGGCACAGCCTGGGTGGGTGCACCTGAGGCAGTGCTAATAGGCGCAATCGCAGGCTTCCTTGTAGTCGAGGCGGTTCTCTTTATTGAGAATAGGGGTGTCGACGATCCAGTTGGCGCAGTCGCGGTGCACGGTGTGAATGGATTCTGGGGTACGATCGCAGTAGGCCTCTTCGCAGACGGAACCTATGGGAACTACGCAGTACCTGGCGTTGGAAATCCTGCTATAGTGGGCCTCTTCCACGGCGGTGGCACAGGACAGCTAATAGTCCAGTTGATCGGTGCTGGTGCTGCTTTGCTCTGGGCTCTTGCGGCAGGCTTTATAATGTTCAAGGGCATAGATATGCTGTTTGGGTTGAGAGTCTCTCATGACGAGGAGATCGAGGGCCTGGACATAGGCGAACATGGTATAAGCG
>BDTI01000143.1 GCA_002923215.1 archaeon BMS3Abin16
GAGCTTGGCAGCATTTCGCGTATTGCGGCACCTGTTTTTGGGTCAGCCATCACCTACGCGTCGTTGGGTGCGAAAACCGCACCCGGCCAGTTCACAGTTGAAGAGACTAAAACCGCTTTTAAGATGCTGGGAGTTTCACGATGACAACGAGATTTGCAGTTATCGGCCATCCAATCTCACATTCCATGTCGCCGGCCATGCACAACGCAGTCTTTCAAAGCCTCGGATTAGACTGCGATTACACGCTTTTCGATGTTGCTCCAACGGACCTTGGTGCTTCAATTAAAAAGATGAAAGAGCAGGGCTTCGGCGGGGTAAACGTGACTATCCCGCATAAGGTCGCGGTCATCGAGCACTTGGACAGCCTTTCAGATGAGGCGCGTATAATCGGGGCTGTGAACACAATTAAATTCGGCGACAATTTGAAGGGTTTCAACACCGACGGAATAGGAGCGCTTCAAGCGCTGCGGGCAAACGGCGCGGATCCAGCTGGAAAAAAGATCGTGATCCTCGGCTCAGGCGGTGCGGCAAGGGCGATTTCAGTTACACTAGCGCTTCGAGGTGAAATCAGGGCTATGTCGATTCTTGGGGTTAACACGTCTGAGGTTGACCGGCTCACCGGTGATATTAAAGCAGGAGCTGGATTTTCAGCAGAGGGACACGCCCTTGAATCTACGACAATCGAAGAGCAGATAAAATGTGCTGACATCCTGATCCACGCAACACCTGTAGGCATGCATCCAAAAGTCGATGAAACACTTGTAAGCGCCAGGCAGATGAAGCCAGGGCTCACTGTGATGGACATTGTATATAATCCTCTTGAAACCCGGCTAATGAAAGAAGCGAAATCTGCGGGTGTTGAAACGATTATCAGCGGTGTGGATATGTTTGTGAACCAAGGTGCTGAGGCATTGCGGATCTGGCTGGGGATTGAGCCGCCTGTTGAGCTGATGAAAAAAGTTGTGGTCTCATCATTAAATCAGGGGTAGCTTGTAAAATGAGTAAGATCGAGGAAAAGAAGATTTTAGAAAAGCGGCGGGCGGATTTTAACTCTCTCAGCGCGTCGGAGCTTTCTGATCTGATTAAAAAAATGCCGCTTTCGAAGCAGAAGATTTTTGAAAAGCCTTATCAGGAGAAGATGCGCTTTGCCGTCCAAGCAGAGGATCTGCTGGGCCAGGGTAGAACTAACCAGGCGAAAGAACTGCTGGACCGCGCAATATCTCTGGGCTACTATGGAAATGAATATCCCTACGGACTTATGGGTGACGTCTATTTGAAACGAGGCGACCGAGCGATGGCGCTTGAAATGTATCAGAAATCCGGGTCCATCGATTCACTTAAAAAGATAAAGACAAAGGGGCTTGAAGAGTAAAATTTTCAGTCTTTTATCCTATTGATTATCTCTCCCACAACTTCATCAACACTCAGGTTTGTTGTGTCAACCTCGATGTCATTGTTTGCATAGTTTTGGCTGCGGCTTTCGAGGAGTTCTCTGATTTTTGCCAGCGGGTCCGGGACCTGCAAGAGCGGTCGGTGGGTCTCGTTTTTAACCCTCTGGTAGATGGTCTCAGGGCTTGCATGCAGGTAGACGATTACTCCATTCTTCCTGAGAGCAGTTATGTTTTCTGGATTGAGCACAACTCCTCCTCCAGTGATGATAACTTGGTCTTTGAGGGCGGAGACCTTGCGCACAGCCTCGGATTCAAGCTCTCTGAAACGGGCTTCGCCGAAGCCGCTGAATATCTCAGAAATCTTCATACCTGATTCCTCTTCTATCACGTCATCAGTATCGACCACACCGAGGCCGAGGCGCTTTGCAAGCCTCTTTCCAACAGAGCTTTTCCCCGCGCCCATAAAACCAGTTAACACTATGTTTTTCATGCAGGCAAAACTTAAATGGCTGGGGATATAAATCTTTTCAGGAAAAACCATGTCGAGTGCAGATAGGATGCCAAGAATCGCCTTGATCGGCGGCACCGGAGATTTTGGAAGGCTCTTTGCAAAGATCTTCAAAGAAGCTGGATGCAGTGTAGTTGTCACTGGGCGAAGCGTTGAAAAGGGTGAGCGCGTGGCCTACTCCCTTGGTGTAGGATATACTGGCAATAACACAGAGGCTGCTGCCGGCGCTGACATCGTAATCATAAGCGTATCCATTGAAAACACAACCGCTGTGATAGAGGAGGTTGCGCCTCACATCCGCCCGGGCTGTCTGCTCATGGATTTCACATCTGTAAAAGTTGAGCCGGTGCAGGCTATGAGGGAGCACGCGCCAGAGGGTGCGGAAGTCCTTGGAACACATCCAATGTTCGGCCCCCGCGTCACAGGGCTGGAGGGTCAGATCGTAATTTTCACGCCGGTTAGAGAGGGGCGGTGGACAAAGTTTATCACTGATTTTTTCAAAGAACACAGGGCGCGAATCTTCATTTCAACGCCTGAAGAACATGATCGTGTGATGGCTGTGGTGCAGGGGCTCACCCATTTCGCCTATATCACAACGGCTTCAACGATTCGAAAGCTCGGCCAAGACGTGGAAGAGACGCGCCGCTACGCGTCCCCTGTCTATGAGCTTATGCTAGATTTCATCGCCCGCATTGTCGGCCAGAACCCTGGTCTTTATGCGCAGATTCAGATTCACAATCCCTTTGTCAGCAGGGTGCATGAGACCTTCATAAAAGAGGCTGAAGCACTGAGCAAGATTGTAAAGAATGATGATGTGGATGGATTTGTAAAGACCATGGCTGAATCAGCCCGGATTTTTAAAGATGTTGACAGCAGCATGGGCAAGAGCGACAAGGCTATCTCAGCTTTGACACATGAGCTGAAGAAGCTGAAGAGTTCGGTGGGAAAGGAAGTGGGGGTGAGACACATCTACTCAGGCTCGGTGCACATAGGAACGGTTGTCGCAGTTGATCCAGAGGCTGTGGTCCTGGAAAATAAGGGGAAGCGGCTCAAGCTCAAGCTTTCCAATGTCGAGCTGTTGGATGACGAGGCAGTGCTTGAATGGAAAAAGGAGCACATAGGCCCGCGGAAGATGGATTTTTCATTTATATTTCCAGAGGCTGTGGATGAAACCTTACTTGCAGAGATTATCGGAAATTCTCTGAGCACCATTGTCTCAAGCGAGGTGGTTGATGTCTTTAGAGGCGATCAAATCCCTTCTGGAAGTAAAAGTATTACGCTGCGCTTTG
>BDTI01000144.1 GCA_002923215.1 archaeon BMS3Abin16
CACTCGGCGCATCAGCAGGTGGAATGGCACTTCCACTTCTCGGCGCGGCGATGAAAAGCCCGGATGCTGTAATCGAGGTTTTGAATCGGGTGATTGAAGAGCTGAAAATCGCCATGTTTCTCATGGGCGCGGGAAGCGTTTCCGAGCTGAGACAGTGCGATCTCGTAATCACTGGCAGAACCAGAGAATGGCTCAAGGCTAGAGACATAGATTATAAAAAGTATGCAAACAGAAAAGATTTATAAACCCCCTCATCTATCACATGAGTTGGAGAGGGGTATATATTAAGACAAAATTATTATGGAGTGAAAATTTATGGAAATCATAGCAATAGGGGGTTATAACGAGTTCGGCCGCAACATGACCGAGGTAAAGGTAGGCGGTGAATCAGTTATACTTGACATGGGAATTAAACTTGACCGCGTGCTCATCCACGAAGACACCGATCTCTCAGCAATGGACACGGCAGAGCTTGTGAAACGGGGGATATTTCCCGACGACCGCTTTGTACAGGGAGATGTGAAGGCAATCGTCATTTCACACGGACACCTGGACCATCTCGGAGCTGTTACAAAGCTTGCCGACAAATACAACGTGCCGATTTATGGAACACCATATACCGTGGAGCTTATTAAATCGGAAAAACGGTATAACCGTGGTTTCAAAGGTGGCGAGCGGGTGCATGCTGTTCATCCAGGCGAGATGATTGAGGTCTCAAAAAACATCAAAATCGAGCTTGTGCACGTGACACACAGCATCCTGCAGGCAAGCTTTATCGTGGTGCACACGCCAGACGGCGTCCTGATATATGCAAACGACTTCAAATTCGATGACAACCCAGGGCTCGGCGACGTAACCGATTACAACCGGCTTATGGAGCTTGGGCAGGAGGGTGTGAAATGCCTGATAATCGAGAGTACGCGTGTGATGGAGGAGGAGCGAACGCCGTCGGAGGAGATAGCTAAAAAACTCCTGGACAACACAATCTCTCGCTGCGACGAGGATGCAGGGCTGATTGTAACCACTTTTTCATCTCATCTGCCACGGATAAAAAGCATCCTTGACACGGCGCAGCTCGTGGGACGTACACCTGTTCTACTTGGACGTAGCATGGTCAAATACTCGGGGATCGGTGAGAAACTGGGTCTTATCAAGCTCCCCAAGGCTACAAGCGTCTACGGCAGCCCGAAAGCAGTGAGGGGTGTTTTGAAAAAAATCGATCAAGAAGGTCGGGAGAACTATCTCATTATTGCGACAGGTCATCAGGGCGAGCAGGACGCGATTCTCTCACGCATAAGTAACCGTGATTTCGATTATCACGTGCGAAAAGACGACCAGATAGCATTTTCTGCAAACGTGATTCCCAACCCGATGAACGTGGCCAACCGGTATGTGCTTGAAACGAAGCTTCGCATTCAGGGCGCGCGGATGATTAAAGGCCTTCATGTTTCAGGTCACGCAGCAAGGGAGGACCACAGGTATCTACTGCGGGTTTTAAATCCTGAAAACATTATTCCCTGCCACGGCGACCTCTTGATGCTCTCATCATATACAGAGCTTGCTGAGTCCATGGGATATGAGCTGAACAAAGATATTTTCCTCATCCGAAACGGGCAGAAAGTTGAGATACAGTAGAACGGGCTTGAGGAGTAAGATATTTAAATGTGAAGCGTGTGAGGATGTGTTTGTATGGTTGCTGCTGTTTGCATGATAAACGTGGATCTCGGAAAGGAGATATCTGTTCGCCGCGAGCTTTCAATGTTCGAAGGCGTAAAAGAACTGCTCCACCTTTTTGGCGAGTATGACTTCTTAGTGATTATCAAGGCAGGCGACCTTCGGCAGGTAAACTACATTGTGGACAAGATCCGTGAAATCAACGGCGTGAGCGCCACAAAAACCATCATCGGCGCGGAAGGCGAAGAATAAATCCTGCCCAGTTTTTGCGAAGAAACTTATTTTTCTACTCTATCTCTAGCACTTCGCCGGAAATATCGAAGCTCAAATGTTTTCGCTGTTCTATGGTATCCTTTGTCTTTTCAAAAAGCGCGTGCGAGACAAGTGGAAGACAAATCGTTGCGTCGGCAAAGACTTGAACCTGCTTTGCGCTCGTGGAGATCTTGCCCCAGCTCACTGCCTCATCAAAGGTGCAGCCTGAAAGTCCGCCGAACTGCGGAGAATCAGTCGTATATTGAATTGCGTATTCATGGCCCGCCGTTTCACTTCCAAAGAGAGAGGCAACGATTTCGGTCTGCTGAATAAAATTCTTGGGCACACCGCCGCCAACATATATTACGCCCGTCTTCTCAGACGCCTCAACAATGGACGTTATTTCCTTTACATCCAAAACATGGTCCACCGATATGTGGTGCCCATTTTTGCTGGCGATTGCAAGCCCGATCCCGATGCTGCTGTCAGACAAGGATGGTACAAATATCGGCACACCCGCCTGATAAGCGCTCACAAGTATCGAATCCTCTGCACCGCCTGCATCGGAAACCATCTTCCCAAGCAGATAGACAAACTCCCTCGACGAGTAACTCCTGCCAGTTTCAAGCCCCCCTGCGAAATCAGCAATCAAATTGTCAAGCGAGCGAAACTCAGACTCCGACGCCAAAATATCATGAATCCTGTCAATCTCATGAGAATAGAGAGTCGAGTCGTTCATGCGTTCAGAGCCGAGATAATGTTTTTTGCCAAGCGCCTCATGGGCATCGTGAAAAAGATTCGCGCCAGTTGTTACAATACAGTCAACCATCCGATTTTCAATAAGAAATGCGATTATCCTGCGCATACCCGCCGGAACCATGGCACCGGAAAGACCGAGAAAGATTGAAAGATTCTCTTCACCCAGCATCTCACGCCAAACCTCAACAGACACACCCAGGTTGCGGCCTTGAAAGCCGATCCCCCGCATCTCATCCACAAGCCCGGAGATAGATTTATCACCAACACCTATCGGCCGAGTCGGATGATCAAAAAAACTATGCTCCATCTTAAATGCCGCCACACGCACTAGGGAATCATAACCGCCGCCGCAACAACAGTGGTCCACTTCCCATCTTTACCCACAACAGCAGACTTCGTGATATGCTGTGTTTTAACGATTTTCCCTGAAAGCTTCCAAATCTCCTTCTTCTCATCATAGCGCACATCCTCATCATACTCGATACCAAGTGTGCTTGCAAGCATGCTGGCCGCGAGATCCTCAGAATAATCCCCTGCAACATCTTCAGGCTCACCAAAACTATGATGCTCAGAAAGATAGCCATACTGGTCTCGATCCTTAGGAATAGCAACGCCAATCGACGCTGCGAGAAGCCTGTTAGGCTCACTACTCGCATTCTGTGAAAGCACGCAAAACACAATCTCACCCGGCGAAAGACCATCAAGCCCCGCAGCCTTAGAAACAATCTTACAATTCGGAGGCAAAATACTGGACACAGTCACAATATTGAACTTCTCAATACCCGCGTCTCGCAAGGCAAGCTCAAAAGACTGAAGCTTCTCACGATGCACACCCACACCACTAGTCAAAAAAATCTTCGACGGAATCAACCTTCATCACACTCATTCAAAACCCAATGACACAACCACAGAGATATAAATCTTTGTATCCAAAACAACCCAAAGAAAAAAACCCCGTCATCCAAAGAAAGTTTTAAATAGACCACAAAAACAAGCCAAAGATACTAAACCATACAACAGGGCCCGTGGCGCAGCCTGGTAGCGCGTTCGGCTGATAACCGGAAGGTCAAGGGTTCGAAGCCCTTCGGGCCCATTGCACTTTTTTCTTATGTAAGAAAAACCTGCGCTAAAAAGAACCTGAATTTAGCTGGCGCAAAATTCTCCGAAAAATAAGGGATTTTCACTTCTGGTGAGGAGGTTATTCGGTTGAATCTAGTGGCGGTCTTAGTTGAATCTGATGCTATTCTATTATACCTATTACACTCATTATTCTCTCTATTTCATATCCTAGTCTACGTTTAGAATAATCATCGATTCTACCGATAAATCCCGAAAGAACTACATGAATAACATTGCCATCAATTGTTGATTTATAACACGTTTCAAATTGATGATTTTCAGGAGGGATAATTTCAATAATCTCATCACATACTGGTCTGCCATTGCAAATAATAAGCTTTGGTTTATACTGTATTAACTGTTTTTCTAAGTATCCTTTACAATTACTTATTACAGCTTTTTTGTCTTTATTTTTAATTGAATACCAATCATCACTTGAGCATTTTACTAAATCGGTATGCGCTACACCGTTTTCTTTGCCAAACATTTCAAATAGTGTTTTTGATACTTTTTTGAAATCATCAAAATAAGAATGAATTTTCCACATATCGTCAAAGTAGCTACTTAGTTTTTCTACATCCCTTTCATCAAGCTGTTTTTCCTTTTTTGGATTTATCCCAACAATCCAAATTTTACTACTTAGTCTACCTTCTAGAAATTGAGCTGGCGAGTAATTTCTTTTAAATCTAAAATCTTGGCCCTCACACTTTCTACATTCAAACATTTTTAGAAAATTCTCCTCAACCCTGTCACCAAGTGAGGATAGCAATCTGGTTATTTAAATGTTATGAGATATTTGGGGGGTAGTGTAGGCGACAGCCACTAGTCAGCGAAAATGCTGACTAATTGTTTTCCTGAAATCATCCGAACAGGCCTCACGATTGGCGCTTGATTTCATAAAATGACAGACGAAAAGACTTTTAAAGAGTTCTGTTATTAGCAGTGGCAATGGATGATACTCTTAGCTGGGCGCTTGTAATAGATCAGATCAAAAGAAAGATCTTTCAGATAGTTGCCATAATATTTATCGGTTTTTTTATTACCTTCGCGCTTTCAGACCGTATCATCCGTAAGATTACTGATGATCTTCTGCCGCTTGAACTCTTAACTTCCGGTCAGACCAACCCATGTCTCGCACCGACCCAGCTTATCTCAACAAGCCCGGTTGAAGTGGTGATGGTCAAGCTTCAGATCTCTCTTTTTGTGGGCATCGCACTCGCGCTTCCCTTTATCGCATATTGGGTTATGCGACGGCTTAGGCGAAGATACGCCATTAACGTTGTTTCCGTCGCCACCTGGGGTGTTTACGCTGTCATCCTCTTTGAAATCGGTTTTTCCTTCACCTACTTCTTTCTCCTTCCCCAAGCGTATAAGATACTTGTCGGCTTCACAACTGCTGCTAACGTAATCCCCTTGTTTTCAATCAATCAGTTCATGTTTTTCACGGTTATCTCGATCCTGCTCTTTTCCTTCTCCTTTGAGTTTCCGCTGGTTGTGACATGGCTTACTGTGCGGGGCTTTGTGGATGTTGCGACTCTAAAGGCGCGCAGAAAGCATGTTTATGTGCTCATTGTCTTTGTTGCCGCGGTAATTACCGCGGACCCAACACCTGTAAGCCAGCTCCTTCTCTCAGGACCCCTAATATTTTTATATGAGTTCAGTATTTTAGTCTCAAGTGTTATATTAAGAAAAGCGAGGTGAACTGAATGATTCTAGGACAACCTGAACTGTTAATCATCCTTCTTTTGGTTATCATATTATTTGGCGGAAAGAAGATCCCTGAACTGGCCCGTTCAATGGGAAAGGCGAAACTTGAGTATAAACAGGGAATGGAAGAGGCCGCTGAGGCCGAAGACGATGAGGATGAAGAAGAGGAGCCTGCTCCCAAGCCAAAGAAGAAAAAAACTACTACTAAAAAGAAGACTACCTCTAAAAAGACTACGAAAAAAACATCCAAATAGAGGGATTTGAGGATGACAACCGGCGGAACAGAAATACTTGTTGTATTGGCCATCGCCGTCATGCTCTTTGGGCCGAAGAAGCTCCCGGAGCTTGCCCGAACCATGGGTGAGGCTATGGGTGAGTATCATAAGGCGACCAGAGAGTTTGAAAACGAGGTTCGAAAGGCGTCAACCTCGGTTGATCGCGAGATAACCAGTGCTACAAGTGTGGAACCGAGAAAAATCGGGCCAGCCGCTCAGACCCGGCCTGCGAGACCAACACCTGCTCGACCTGCAGGCGCGCCGACGACAAGACCTGTATCTGAAAAACCGGCAGCACCCTCATCAGATGTAAAGGTAAAGGAAATAGCCAAAAACCTGGGAATAGACACAGCAAACAAAACCGACGCGCAGCTTCTCAGAGAAATATCGATTAAAACTAAAAAACAGGAATTAACTAAAGGATAAGATTTATGTCAAAAGGTACACCATCAAAAGGCCCAAGAAACAAGGTTGTTCATGCACGATGTCGCAGATGCGGGAAGAACTCCTATCATGTAAGGCAGAAGGCCTGCTCATCCTGTGGATTCGGAAGAAGCAGCAGGCTCAGATCCTATGCATGGCGCGAAAAAAGAGGAAAGTAGTTTTTCATCTTCTAATAGGGGACGGATATTGAAAGAGGAATGCGGTGTTGTAGGCGTATATTCCTTTGACGGGAAGGATGCTGCGCCTCTTATCTTCTATTCACTGTATTCTCTCCAGCATCGGGGTCAGGAGTCCTGCGGGATCACTATAATCGATGATAAGCTTGAGACGAAGAAGGGGATGGGGCTTGTTGCCGATGTTTTTGATTTTGACAAGCTCAGCGCGCTTGAGGGGTACTTTGGAGTGGGTCATGTCAGGTATTCTACCTGTGGTGAGTCGAAGCTTGAAAACGCGGCTCCCTTTGTGGTTTCACACTCGCAGGGGTATCTTGCGATCGGGCACAATGGTAACATCGCAAACTCGCAGGATATTAAATCAGGTCTTGAAGATCTGGGCGAGGTCTTTGTCTCCACCACCGACACTGAGGTGATTGCTCATCTCATTGTGCGGGGGTTTGTTAAAACAGGGGACCTCGTTAGCTCAATTCAAGAGGCTATGCGCAGGCTGAGCGGATCTTATTCGCTGGCAATCGCAACAAGAGACTCGATAATCGGTGTGCGCGACCCGCTGGGGATCAAGCCGCTTTCACTGGGCCGGATTGATGACACTTATATAATTGCTTCCGAGTCGGTGGCCTTTGACTCGATCGGCGCAAAGCTCATCCGAGACGTTGAGCCTGGCGAAATAATTGTAATCGATAAAGACGGCCTGCGAAGCTACCGGGGTCTGCGGCGAACAAAAACTGCGCACTGCATGTTTGAATACGTCTATTTCTCGCGGCCAGATTCAATTCTCGACGGCAAGCTTGTCTACTCTGTTCGCGAGCGAATCGGTGAGAAAATGGCTGAAGTAGACGATGTGGATGTGGACTTTGTAATGGCCGTTCCAGACTCAGCCATCCCCTTCGCTCTCGGCTATGCAAAGAAGCGGGGCCTTCCCTACCGCGAGGGCCTGATAAAAAACCGATATGTGGGTCGAACATTCATCCTTCCAAAGCAGACTGCCCGCGAACTCGCTGTACGGGTGAAACTAAACCCGCTCACCGCAAATGTGAAGGGCAAGCGAGTCGTGCTCTTCGACGACAGCATCGTACGGGGCACAACCTCTGCGCGGCTGATCCAAATACTCAAAGACGCAGGCGCAAAAGAAGTGCACATGCGAATCGGAAGCCCGCCCATAATCTCGCCATGTTTCCTCGGAATCGACATGCCAACAAAAGAAGAGCTCATCGCGTCTATTAAAGACGTTGAAAAAGTCCGTGAAAAAATCGGCGCAGACACACTCAAATACCTAAGCCTTGAAGGACTCATGGGGGCAATCGGAAAAGACGAAAACCAGCTCTGCATGGGATGCCTCACAGAAAACTACCCTATACCAACAGACCAGCGTGAGCAGGAAAAACTCGTAAAATACCTCTAAAAAAATTTCAAACACCCTTTATCAAGAAAAAATTATTTACCCGCACCTTAATATGAGAGAAAACACTTACAAAAAACCAAAGCGGGCTTGTAGTCTAGCGGATAGGACACCGGGCTTCGAACCCGGGAACCAGGGTTCAAATCCCTGCAGGCCCATGCACCTTTTTCTTTTGTAAGAAAAATCTGCGCCAAAAAGAACCCAAGTTTCCGCTGTGCGAAAACTTTCCAAAGAAAGAGAATATGGGGCAAAAACACATGCATTTCTCCATTCGGTGAAAATGCTCCAAAGAGAGTTGAATATGTAAATTCAATCAAAGACGGTTGTTCGATTGGGGGGAATACTTTTTTCGACGCGGTTTTGCCGAGATATAGCCGAAGGTGCCTAGCACAGTAAAAAGGTGGGGGTTGAAAAGGGTGGAAAGCCGTTGAATACTTGGTTTACATAAACTATATAAAGATAAAATAAGCCATATTCGTGAGGTAGAGAATATGGTGGAAATAACTGAGGTTCGGATATACAAGATGGAGAATTCGGGAAATCTGAAAGCATACGCTACCGTGACCCTGGACGAATCATACGCTGTTCACGGTCTAAAAGTCCTTGAGGGCGAGAAGGGGCTTTGGGTGAGCATGCCAGCAACAAAAAGCAAAAAGACAGGGGAGTTTAAGGATGTTTTTCATCCGATTTCACCTGAGGCACGGGAAGGTCTGGTGGCTGCGGTGCTCTTAAAATATGGTGATGACGGGGTTGGAGAGGCGTCTTAGCCCTTTCGCTCTGAAACAAACTTTGGAACTGCCTGTGAAATGGGTTCGAAAGATTCGATGTCCCTGATTAACATGCATTTCAGGCTTACCTTTGAATGAAGTGATGAGGGGAGGCGCAGGATTCGTTTTGTATCTACTGTGACTTTGGCGTCGAGTATTCCTGCGTTTTGTTTGAGCACGAAATCGGTGAATTTATCATATTTATTTTCCTTCAGAATGCTGAGGAGGGCTTTGAATCGTGCTGTTCTGATAATGCCGGTTTTCGGGTCTGGCGCCCACTCAAGATTCTTCCACTCCCTGATGTCGCTGATGATTTTATCACGGTTGCGGATAATCTCCTTTGCAGTTGTGCTGCCGATGCCTTCGATCATCTGAATGTCTTTAATAGACGCGTCTTCCAATATACCCAGCAGCCGGTCTTTGAAAATCCTGGTGTAACCGCGGGGCGCAAGCCACCTGTTAACCTTTGCCGATCCCTTCAGGGCTTGGCTCCCAGATAGGTAGTCAAGGATATAGGCTCGTTCCACGTCTGTAAATTCCATCACATCCGGGTCAAGTATGCGCATGTGAAATCCGCGGCCGGAATAGATATAATAGATTTTTTTAACTCCAAAGTCTCCCTGGAAAATATCTTTCAGGCTGAGAATATATTGTTTCGCTGTTTCAAGGCATATTTCGCATATACTGCCTTGTTTGCAGCATTTTTTCATATACGTGGGAAGATCTTTTGCATCGATATCGAAGACAAGCTCAGCCTTCATATAACCCTCGCGGTTGCCAGGTTTTTCATAATAAGATACGCTTGAATAAGCAGAGTATGGGGTGCGGTTTCTGAGGAATTTTTCCAGCCCTTCAACACTTGTAAATGAGTTGTATCGATCCCTGGGTCCCCTGCCGTCGTGGTCGAACCCAAACTCCCGATATCCGATTGACTCTGCGAGAAAATCCGGAACATCCCCTGGCTTCCACTCTTCTCTGTAGTATATCCGCCGCTCCTCCGGTGTGGCTTCTTTAAACATCAGATTTCCTCCAAATCCTTTGCGATCAGAAA
>BDTI01000145.1 GCA_002923215.1 archaeon BMS3Abin16
CTATCTGTCGATGATAGCATATGATGAAACTCTTTATAAGCGAATTAACAGGCCTCAGGTGCGGGACGGGTGGAAACGCCTTAGTGAGGGAATCGAGACGTTCAGCTCTAATCCCTCGAAAAAAGCGGTTCGTATAACTCTTGTCCGCGGCTACAACCTTGAGCACCCGGAGCGGTTCGCAAAGCTGATTGAGCGCGCGAACCCTGATTTTATTGAGCCGAAAGGCTATGTGCATGTAGGTTATTCTCGGCGCAGGCTTGAACGAAGCGACATGCCAACCTTGGATGAGGTTTTAGAGTTTTCAAGGCGGCTTGCAAATGCCACGGGCTACGAGGTTTCCGACTACTCGGCTGACAGTAAGGTTGCGCTTCTGAAAAGAGATTAAGCCACCCGGTTTTGAAGGCTGCCCCTAAGATAACTTAAAACATTTTCAAAGACGATCTGTGTTCTTCTCTCGATGGCTTCATCTGTTGCGTATCCGATATGTGGGGCGAGTACTGTGTTTGGCGCAGACAAAAGCGGGTAGCCACTGGGGAGAGGCGGCTCCATATCCACAGAGTCCAGTCCCGCTCCAGCTACAACTCCCTTTGTTAATGCTTCTGCCAGCGCATGGTTGTCAATCACTCCACCTCGTGCTGTGTTGATGATAATGCTCTTTGACTTCATCAGTTTTAGGTTATCTCTATTTATCAGATGCCTGGTTTCACGGTTTAACGGAACATGCAGTGTTACTATGTCGCTTTTCGCAAGCAAGGTGTCAAGCTCAACAAATTCTATGCCTGGCTTTTTTGTCCTTGAATAGGCGATTATCGTGCATCCAAAGGCTCTTAGAAGCTCTGTCACCCGAGTCCCAATCGCGCCGGTTCCGATCACGCCAACTGTTTTTCCTTTCAGCTCAGTTCCTAGAAATCCTTCTCGCGTGGACAGCGCCCGTGTCTTTGAGTCGCCCCACACGATTTTACGCAGAACCGAAATCATAAGCCCAACCGCAAGCTCGGCGACAGAGTCAGTTGAATATCCTGCGCTGTTACATACAACGATTCCTCGCTTTTTACATGTGGATATATCGATTTGATCAAAGCCTGTGAAGGCTATGCTAATCATCTTCAGGTTTTCGCACTTATTGATAACATTTGAGCTCAGCGGCAGATTAGAAACTATTATAACATCAGAGTCACCTGCCCTGTGAACAATTTCATCATCTCTTTCAGGCCTGGTGTCAAAGATGGTTAAAGAATGACCCTGTGTTTTCAAAACTTCCTTGAACTCATCAATCTGAGTTTGGCCTGCGCCGACAGGTTCTAAAATCGTGATTTTCATATTGATTTGAAAAAAAGACTGTTCCATATAAATTTAATTACCTCCTCCCGGACATTCAAAAAAATGCAACGCCCGGTATTCCAGTGGAAAAATGCGGTGGAAGATAACTTAAAAAAGGATGAGACCCCTGAGTGAATAATATTATGACTCGGCCTACCTGGGATGAATATTTCATGAATATCGTCCATCAGTTGAAGAAGCGCTCAACATGCACGCGGCGGCAGTTCGGAGCAATAGTTGTAAATGGGAAAAAAGAGATAATCTCAACAGGATTTAACGGCGTAGTCCGAGGAGCAGAACACTGCGAGGACATTGGCTGCATAAAAGATACCTTGGGTGTTGAAAGCGGCATGGGACACGGGATTTGCCCGGCTGTGCACGCAGAGCAAAACGCACTTATCCAGGCTGGTAAAGACGCTGAGGGCGCCACACTTTATCTCAACGGATTTCCCTGCAAGATATGCGCAAGACTCATCGTAAACTCCGGGATCAAGCGGCTGATCATGAGCGGCGACTACTCAGATGAAGAAGGGCTGAAAATCCTGACCCGTGCAAAGATCGAGCTTATACACCTGGATTATAATAACGGTGCAAGTGGATGAAGCTTGTAATCGGCTTGTCCGGGCGCATCGGAAGCGGGAAGGGCACGATTGGAGACTACTTGGCGAGTGAATACTGTGCTGAGGGCAGGCGGTTTTCAGACATACTCAACGACCTCCTTGTGCGGCTTCACATTCCGGTTGAGCGAGCGGCGCTTCAACGCATGGGTGCAACACTGAGATCGATGTTCGGCGATGATGTTCTGGTTCAGACCCTGAGAAAAGACCTTGAAGAGGCAGAGGCTGATATTGTGATGGTTGACGGCGTGCGTTATCCAAATGAGGTGGAGATGCTGCGCGGCTTTGAAAAGAGCATATTGTTTTTTGTGGACGCTCCGCCAAAGATTCGCTTTGAACGGGTTAGAAAACGTGGTGAGAAGGGAGAGGAAAAAATCGATTTTCAAGAGTTTCTAAGGGCTGAGCAGCGTGAGACAGAGCGCCACCTCGATGAGGTGAAGGCGATGGCTGACTACAGGCTTGATAACAGCGGCAGCTTCGAAGACCTCTACAAACAGGTCGATAGAGCACTCAAAGAACACGGCCTATAACCTTTACCGATTTAATATTGTAGCAGAACGGCGAGCCCAAAAACACCTGGTCTATGCCCATTTTTTT
>BDTI01000146.1 GCA_002923215.1 archaeon BMS3Abin16
TGACTATCGGCCGCTATCTGAAACTCTGCCTGTTCCGAAACTTGTTGTAACAAAGATTCTCAGAGGAGACGCGGCAAGTGAAACCTGGAATAAATACAAGGAAAAATTTAGATCAATAAAAGGGAAACCGCTGCCTTTGATGCAGCAGTCCCATGGGGCGCCTGTTCAACCTTCACACAGCTATATTGGTTAGATCTTCTTTCGTTGGGTTCAGGTTATAATGATTTTCGATGCTGACTCGATGACCGCGTCAACAAGCTTAAGAACCCTTTGACCCTTCGCAGTTATCTTAGTCTTTTTCCCGCTTCGGGTGAGATCGCCCTTTGCAACAAGTATCTCGATTCCATCGTAGACCTCTGTGAGATCGTATCCCTGGTCAACGAGCTGCTTGCCTCTGTGAAAGTTCCCGTCTTCATGTGTTTTCAGGAGCAGAAACAGCATGTGTGGTTTGATATTTTGTTCCCATAGCCGTTTCAAAAGCTCATATACTTCTTTATCATCTAATTTTTTTGCCATACTTTTACACCGACTATATTTCAGTTTTTTCTATTTATAAACCTTTTCATGACTAAATATACATATAAATATAATAAAATATTAATACTCGGCAAAGCAATTCAAAAGAATTAAAGACCCTACCCGTGTTACATGGCCGCTTGCTCCAGACAAAAGCATGGGAAAAAGAAGTATGGCAACCCGAAATTTTTATATACTACCATCCTTAATCGAGGTAGAGTCGCACTTTTAGGGATGCGCCGCAAACTGTGGAGTAAAAGCCACTTGGAAATGCGGTTTAGACAAATCTTATTGCGATAGATTTAAAAAGAAACGAGAGTTTGAAAAAGTATGGTATCAAAACAGCCCAGAAAACAGAGAAAAGCGCTGTATAACGCAAGCCTCAATAAACGGCAGAAACTCATGAGCGCGCGCATGTCTGAGACACTTAAAAAAAGGTATCAGAAAAAGCGCATCTCACTTAGAAAAGGAGACACCGTTGAAATTGAGCGCGGAGATTATGCCGGGCACAAAGGAACAGTGGAAAAAGTATCGCTGCGAAAACTGCGGATAAATGTAAGCGGCGCCTCTGTGAAAAAAACTGACGGAACCGACAGATACTATCCCATCCACCCCTCAAAAGTGGTTATTACAAAGCTTGACACAAGCGATGAGCGGCGGATGAAAAAATTGAAGAAGGATAAATAAATGACGAAACGACATCTCAAGAGGTTATCAGCTCCTCGAAGCTGGAAGATTGAGCGCAAAGCCCATACATGGGTTGTAAGGCCCAAGCCGGGCGGACACTCGCTTAAAGATTCACTTCCAATGCTGCATATCCTGAGAGGAATGCTTGGATATGCTGATAATCGTCGAGAGGCAAAAAGGATTCTAAATGAGGGGAAAGTCCTGGTGGACGGCAATGTTGTAAAAGACATCAAGCGAGGCGTGGGGCTAATGGATGTTATTGAAATCCCGGTAACAAAGCAGCGTTTCGTGGTTGTTGTTGACCGTTCAGGCGTTCTCACGCTGAAAGAAATCAAGACTACTGAGGCGAAATCCAAGCTTCTCAGCATTGCAAACAAAAGCATTGTTAAAGGCGGGCGTGTGCAGCTCAACTTCCATGATGGCAGAAACATGCTTGTTGATTCTGAAACGGCGGGCAAGTACGGTGTGCATGACACGGTTACGCTGAGCTTTAAGGATCAGAGTATCAAGCATCATGTGAAATATGAGGCTGGCGCTCTTGTCTTTGTAACAAGGGGTTCGCATCGCGGTGAGATTGCGACGATTAAAGAGATAAATAAGATTCGAAGCCCGATGCCAAATGTTGTGACCCTTGAAAAAGATGGAAACACTTTTAGAACAATTGAAGACTACGTCTTTGTAGTTGGCAAGGATAAGCCACTTCTTTCGGTGATGAAATGAATGCAGCGAAGCAGAATCCTATGAGATGTCTTTTAATTCCTAAGGTTGTTGTTAACATGGGTGTTGGCGAGAGTGGGGGAAAGCTTGCAATCGCTGAAACGCTTTTAGAAGGGCTTACAGGACAGAAGCCCACGCGGACATATTCAAAATCAACGATCAAGCCTTGGGGTACTCGAAAGGGCGCGCCCACAGGCTGTAAGGTTACGCTGCACGGCGAGAAGAAAGAGGCTTTTTTGAAGAAGGCCTTTGAAGCTGTTGAAAATCAGATCAAGATTTCAAGCTTTGATCTGGCGGGTAATTTTTCATTCGGCATCCGTGAGCACATCGATATTGAAGGTATGAAATATGATCCTAATGTAGGCATCTTCGGAATGGACATTTGCGCATCCGTTGAAAGGCCGGGTTATAGAATTAAAAGAAGGAAGATCTCACAGTCCAAGGTTTCGGCAAATCACATTGTCAAGCCTGATGAATCCCGTGAATTTGTAAGCACCAAGTATAAGATTAGTGTTGTGGAACCGGAAGAGGAGGAAGAGTACTGATGTCGGCTGAAGAAAAGACTATGGGAAAAGGCGCTCGAAAGTGCATCCGCTGCGGATCACACGGCCCTATTATTCGAAGCTACAGACTGAACATTTGCAGACACTGCTTCCGAGAGGTTGCCCCGGCAATCGGATTTAAGAAATATGAGTAAGGTGAAATTAATATGCTGACCGACCCAATTGCAGACACACTTTCAAACATGAAAAACCAGGAGAGGGCAGGAAACCTTAGCTGTGTTGTCAGGCCCGCCTCCAAGGTTATTGGAAACATTCTTAAGATATTCAAAGACTATGGTTATCTCGAAACATTCGAGTTTATTCAGGATGGAAAGGGGGGTAATTTTAATATTCGGCTTTCTGGAAAGCTCAATGACTGTGGTGTGATAAGGCCGCGGTATCCGACAAGTAAGCTTTCCTTTGAGAAATTTGAGAAGAGGTTTTTACCGGCGTCAGGTTTTGGTGTGCTTGTAGTGTCAACATCTCAGGGGATAATGTCTCATGATGATGCGAAATCCCGTGGTATCGGCGGCAGACTGCTTTGTTATGCTTATTAGGTGAATAGTTGTGTCAAGTTCAGATAAAATTAATCGAAATATCACCATTCCCGATGGAGTGCAGATAGGGATCGACGGCGGGGTTGTAACAGTTACCGGTTCCAAGGGCAGCTTAAGCCGGGAGATGAATTATCCTGGTGTAAAGATCATGGCTAAAAATGGGGGTGTTGTTGTTTCATCTTCGATTAGCCGCAGGTCTATTAAGGCGGTTGTGGGGGCCTTTGCCGCGCATATCAGAAACATGGTCACCGGCGTAACCACTGGATTTGAATATAATCTTAAGGTTGTTTACTCACATTTTCCGATTACCGTGAAGCAGACGGGCGCTATTGTTACTATTGATAACTTTCTTGGCGAGCGGACTCCGCGTAAGAGCAAGGTTTTAGGTGACTCCAAGGTTTCCATTAAAGGTGATAAGGTCTCTGTAACAGGAACAAGTCTTGAGTTTGTGTCTCAGACCGCGGCAAACATCGAGCTTGCAACTAAGGTGAAAGGCCGTGACCGGCGGGTTTTTCAGGATGGAATTTATCTTATCTCAAAAGGTGAGGCAGCTTAATTATGAACTCAAAGAAAAAACCACTCTTCAGACGGACGCAGGGCGCCATGTACCGGAGGCTGAAAGGCAAGGGATGGCGCAGACCCACAGGTAAGCATAATAAGATACGCGAGTGTAAGAATGGCAAAGGCGAGGTTCCGAGGATCGGCTACGGAGCTAGAAGAGACCAGCGCGGCCTTCATCCAAGCGGGCTTGAAGATGTGCTTGTCACAAATATCTCTGAGACCCGTGGGATCGATCCTAAAACTCAGGCTGCAAGGATTGCATCCGTTGTTGGAAGAAGAAAAAAGCTTCTCATGCTTGAGGAACTTAAAAAGAGGAAGGTAAGGGTTCTAAACCCTCTTAAGGTGTAAATCATGGATTTAAGTAATCAAAAAAGGATGGCTGCCGAGATACTCAAGGTTGGTGTCAACCGTGTATGGTTTGATGAAGATGATCTCGACGAGGTTTCTGGTGCAGTTACCCGGGAAGATATTAAAAGGCTTATCGCGCGGGGCTCGATTCAGGCGAAGCAGATCAAGGGTCAGAGCAGGGCGCGGGCCAATAAGATCCGGCTTCAAAAAGCGAAGGGACGCAGGCGGGGACACGGCTCCCGCAAGGGTGCGAAACACTCGACTGTCACTTCAAAACGTAAATGGATTAAAACTATTCGGCCTATTCGAAAGCGGCTCAAAGAGCTGCGTGATTCAGGGGCTATTGAAAAGTCAGTTTATAGAAAGACCTATCTAAGGGCTAAAGGCGGAATGTTTAAGAGCAAGGCCTATCTTGAGGGCTATCTTAAAGAACATAAGATGTTGAGGCAGTGAAAAATGGCTAGTACAACCACTTATAATGTTGCGAAGCGCAGAAAAAGAGAGGGCAAGACGAATTATAAAAAGAGGCTCACCCTTCTTTTATCGCATAAACCACGGCTTGTGGTGCGAAAGTCAAACAAGAACTACACTGTTCAGGTTATTGAGTATCAGAAAGAGGGCGACCGCGTCTTGGTTTCAGCAACTTCAAAAGAGCTTGCCGCTCTGGGTTACAAGGGGCATTGCGGCAATTCAAAGGCAGCCTACCTCGTAGGATATCTGGCGGGCAAAAGGGCGCTCAAAAACAAGGTTGAATCAGCGGTTCTCGACATGGGTATGGTCAGCGCGGTTCTGGGATCAGTGGCCTTTGCCGCTCTACGGGGTGCTGTTGACGCAGGGCTAGATGTCCCGCATAATGAGGAGATTCTCCCGGCAGCCGAGTCTTTCAGCGAAGTTGACGCGGTGAAAAAGAAAATATCATAGAGGCAATTGTCATGAATGAAGAGGAATGGGAACCAAAAACCAAGCTTGGAAGGCTTGTAAAAGAAGGTAAGATCACCTCGCTAAGCGAGATTTTAGCTAAGGGCATGCCTATTATGGAGACTGCTATAATCGATCATTTGCTGCCTGAGCTTGAGGAGGAGGTAATTGACATTAATCTTGTTCAGAGGATGCACAAGTCTGGTCGAAGGATTCGCTTCAGGGCCACTGTTATCGTTGGTAACGGAACAGGTTTTGTAGGTCTTGGCAAGGCGAAGGCGAAGGAAGTTGGGCCTGCGATTCGAAAGGCAATTTCAAACGCGAAGATGAACATGATTGAGGTTAAGCAGGGCTGCGGAAGCTGGGAGTGTATCTGCGGAGCCAGCCACAGTGTGCCCTATAAGGTTACAGGTGCTTCTGGTAGTGTTCGGGTGACTCTTATGCCTGCTCCAAAAGGTATCGGGCTTGTGGCAAGCGACGTGATCAAAAAGATTCTTCGCATCGCGGGGATTAAGGATGCCTGGGTGAGCACCGCCGGTAATACACGTACGAAGGTTAATACTTCTAACGCGACTTTTGATGCTCTTCGGCAGATATCTTTAGTGAAGATTCCTGCGAAAAGGGATGTACCAGTTGAGGCGGCTGAGTGAAAATGGCAGAAAGACTTATTGTAATTAGGATTCGGGGCAGCGTGAATGTGAACCGCCATATCGCTGCAACCCTTGACATGCTTGGGCTTAGGCGGGTGAATCACGCAGTCATTATCGATGATCGCGCGAGCTACCTGGGCATGCTTCAAAAGGTAAAGGATTATGTAACCTGGGGTACTGTTGACGCTTCTGATGTTTCGCTGATTCTTAAGAATCGCGGGGAAGTCGTTGGCGGTGGAAAGGTTACTGATGAATATGTAAAATCCAACAGCGCCTTTAAGTCTATTGATGACTTTGCGGCGGCCTTTTCTGATTTCAAGGCTGAACTCAGTGATTTGACTGGTTTGAAAACTCTTTTCAGGCTTCATCCGCCGAGAAAAGGGCACAGCGGGATCAAGCGGGCCTACACAGTTGGCGGAGCCCTTGGAAACAGAGGCGCAAAGATCAAGTCCCTTATCCATAAAATGAGGTAAGATTAAGATGGCTAGAAAAGACAGAAAGATTCACAAGAAACGAGGGTCCCGAACATCGGGCCACGGTCATCATAACAAGAACAGGGGCGCCGGTAACAGGGGTGGTGTTGGAATGGCAGGCGGCCACAAGGGTAAATGGACCTGGATTGTCAAATACGCTCCCAACTATTTTGGCAGGCACGGTTTCAAGGTGCCTGTTGAAGCGAAAAACATCTATCAATCCATAAATATAGGCATTCTCGACGAGTTTATCGAGGTCCTGGTAACAGAAGGTGTGGCCTCCAAAAAAGCCGGCGCCTTTGAGGTTGATCTCACTAAAACTGATTATTCAAAGGTGCTTGGATCCGGGAAGGTAACTCAGAAGCTCGTTGTCACTGCTGAGTCCTTTTCTCCCCGTGCTGTAGAAAAAATTGAGGCTGCTGGCGGAAAGGCAGTGTCTGTATCGGATGGAATGGAGTAACGAGGGTACATAATGGGTTTTCTGCACAACTTTGAAGGAATTCTTACTAACCTTCCTGAAGTTGAAAAGCCCACATACGATCTT
>BDTI01000147.1 GCA_002923215.1 archaeon BMS3Abin16
AGCACTATGATTATCTGCTCTTTAAAAAATTTGTTGAAGACCTGGGTCTGCGGGAGCCGGATTACAATGTTGACGTGGGCTCGGCAACTCCTGCTGTTCAAACTGGACAGGCGATGATTGGAATTGAAAAGCTCCTCAAAACAGAGGGGCCTGATGTGGTTGTTGTCGAGGGTGACACGAATTCGGTTCTCGCGGCTGCGCTTGCAGCGGTTAAACTCAAGATTCCTGTAGCCCATGTTGAGGCTGGGCTCAGGAGCCGGGACCGCACCATGCCTGAGGAGATTAACCGCATACTCGCAGACCACTGCTCTGAGATTCTATTCGCACCTACTGAGGAGTCTGCACTGAACCTTGTGAACGAGGGAATCCCGCCTGGAAGGATACATATTGTCGGTAACACGATTGTGGACGCAACGCTTGCATCGGTTCAGCGGTCAACCGAGTCATCAACACTTCACAAAAGCTTTCCAGAAAAATACGTTTTACTCACACTGCATCGGGCTGAAAACACAGACAATCCCCAGCGGCTCAAGTCGATTTTCTCAGCGCTTGCAGAAATAGACAGAGACATCGTTTTTCCAATCCATCCCCGCACATCAAAGATAATCGAAGGAACCGAGCTGGAAAAGCAGCTTGAAGCAGACCATATTCACGTCATCCCTCCCATGGGATATCTGGATTTTCTGGGTCTTTTGAAAAACGCTCATGCCGTGCTCACAGATTCAGGCGGAATTCAGGAAGAGGCGATAACACTTGATGTGCCATGTCTCACCCTGCGCTATAACACGGAGCGGCCTGAAACCGTATCGGCAGGTGGAAACATCATAATTGGCACTGAAACAGGGACGATTCTGGAAAATCTGGCGCGTCTCTCCGACCCTGCATTTTATGAAAATATGAAGAGTGCGCAAAACCCATATGGCGATGGAAAAGCAGGCGAAAAGATTGTTGACATCCTCGCAGAAAAACAACGATCCGGCGAGCTGGTGATAGAATCATCTGGTACTAAGGAAAAACAAATTGTTCGGAAGTTTATCACTGTTGAAGAAGAGTTGGAAGGAAAAACCATTGGAGAATGCGACCTAGAGATCATACAGATATTCGACGGTAAGATAGAACGGTTTCCAAATCCTGATCTGGAACTAAAAAAAGGGATGCAAATCGAAGTCTTGGTCAAAGGCTAGCCCAGGAGTTCTTTTCGTGTGTCCAGAAATCTCTGCGCCCCGATTGACCATCTTGATTTGGAACAAATTAAAACCGGTAACTATCACAGGAAGATAACAATAGACTGAAAATTTACTTATAAGCCGATCCTCTCAGATCAATTTTTTCAATAAAAATCTTCCTATCAGACTTTTCAATCCGAAAAATAATCCTTACACTTCCAATCCTAAACCGATAGTAATTGTCTCGACCCTTGATCTTAGCCATATCATGAGATAATGCCAGAAAAGGAAAATCCTCAAGATCAAGTATTTCATCTAAAATTTTTCGCTTAATCTTCTTATCAATCTTTGATGAAAGAAATTTATCCGCCTTTTTAGATATTAAGACGGAATACCTGCCCAATGTTAATCCCTCTTAACACGCTTAACGGAAACATACTCGTCCGATTCTTTAATCCCCTTAAGCTCGTTCCACTCCTCAGAATCTATCTCTTCTTCAGGTAATACATTCACAAGGGATTTTTCCATGAACTCCTCCAGGGTGAGCTTAATGTTTTTAATCTCCTGATACACCATTTCAAGCGTGACCTCAGACATAGCCTAAACTGGGCTAACCACTTATTTATAATTAATCATAGCTAGCTGGTTCCAAGTTCGTCTTACAGCTAAGAGGTATAATGCGTTGAAGTATTTGAAGCCTAGTCATCTGACTGGATTTCCATGCCTTTATCTGAACTATAAATCGTGTCGCCGGTGCTGAAGGGTTCGCCTCCGTATGACAATATTTTAAAAAAAAATTGTTTTTAATCATCAAGTATAGCTTTGAATGCTGATGTATCTATCTGGATGATTGATATCCCCACCTCTAAATTCGTCTGGATCTGGAATCCATGCGGTATATCCCCAAAAAGTGATTTTTGAAGGGTCATCAAACCCAATATCTTGAAAAGCCTCAAAAGGTAGTGCAAACTCGGTCACCTGCCCGTAAGTAATTTCTGGTGAGGTATAGTACGTTTTATGAACTAGGTCAGTGCCAGGATATGTGGTTATGCTGACCGCTGGTTTTGCTTTTGGCCACCTATACGTGCCTTCGGGAACGCTTGGCCCATATATATCGGCCATTTCTGAAGGCCATCCATCTAAATCCCCTGGTCCTATTATTATTTCAAATAATTTCTCTCTATCATCCTCCTCCCAGAAATATGATAATTTTAAGACATCCACAACCTTTATTTCATCAACATATCGCTCGATCATGAAGTATATTTTGCCATTATAAATTGCTGCATAAATTGCTTTTAAGTCTGAACCATTAACTTTTCTAAAGTCTCCCTCTGGATCAGTTATTAGAGGAGTTATAGAACCCCATTCCTCTGGTTTTCCATCAACCAATATTTTTCGTCCTCTATAAGCATCGGAGTCAAGACCAATATACGGGATGTCAATGTAGATGCCGTCTAATCGGTCTCCAAATTCCTCCACACCCTCGCCACTTGGGATTGTATTTATTAGTTTTATTGAACATAACATTACATTTTCTGGCGCATTTATTCCAACGGTTTTAAGGTCGTCATTGGAAATCCTGATTTCAATGCCATTATTATAATTGATTTCTGATTTTGTAAGAGTGAAAATTGATGTGAACGTAGTCCGAGAAGGGCCATATTCTATTTCCAGTTTTCCGTCGTTGCTTCCTCTTAGAGAATAGTAGTTCATGGTATCGTAGCTCTTAAAAACGATTTGAATGTCATCGACAGAATTATTTTCAACAGTTTGAATGAGAAAATAAATATCCTCCCTATTTGTTACTGCATAAATATCAGTTAAATCGTTCGCTTCAACATCAATCATTCCTGAAGTCTTGTCAAAATATCCGTTATCTAACAACTCGTATATTCTCACATTTCTCAGGTCTTTCGCAAGTGGTTCAACATCAAGTTTCGTCCAATCATCCGAATTACCATCTATTGTTATATTTAGATCAACATAAGCGGATGTCGGTGGAACAGTAGTTGTAGTAGTCGTTGAAGTCGTAGTAGAACTGGCTGTAGTTGTTGATGTTGTAGTCGTTGATGTGGTTGTACTGGTCGTCGTTGATGTAGTCGTAGTAGTCGAGCTTGTGGTGCTAGAAGTAGTGGATGGAGTAGATGTAGTAGTCGAGCTTGTTAACATATGTGTAGTTGAAGTAGGAGTAATTGTACTGGAAGTAGTTGGGGAGGGCGTTGTTTCAATCGTGCCTGAATCACCTAAACAGCCCAGACTCGCAGTGATCAGTAATATCAAGACAAGACTCCAAGCTTTGTCGTTAGTTTTCATGATTTTGTTGGATATTCAATTTAAGACTGATAAAATTTGAAAGAGAGATTATGCCCCCAGCTCAAATGCAACTTGATCCCGATTCTCCTCATGCGACTTCTTTGTCTCTTGCCTGTTTGAGCCAGCAATAACCATAACGTTCTGCCCCTGAACCCATATATTTGTCTTCATATATTTCTTACGGGCTCCTGCTTCTCTGATACTATCTTGCTCAACTTCAGACAGAACCTCTTGAACTATCTCGTCCACACCCTCCGGCGCATCAGGACCGCCAAGGATCACAATGAACTTCTCATTCTTGTATTGGTCGAAGTCATCAGCCGTGGCATGTGTGATTTCTATACCTTTGTTTTCAAGGAACCCGAAGAAATCAGAAGCACGGCCATAGTCTATGGAGTTTGCGAGTACAACGATTTTAGGTTTTTTTGAGGAAACGATAGAAGAAACATCAAGGATAAAAATGTTAGAGTTTCCTCCATCTCTATCAGACGAAAAAGCAATTTTAGTGCCGTCGGGGCTCCACCCAAACGATTCATCGCGAGCAGGATTTACTGTTAACTGCACTTGCTTGGTCCCATCTGCATTCATCATCCAAATATCGTCGTTACCGCTCCTATCGGAATTAAATACAATTTTTGTTCCATCAGGACTCCAAGTTGGCCATCCATCTGAGGCTGGATTATCGGTTAATCTTTCCGTTAATTTTGAGTTTACATTGATTTTGTAGACCTCCGCCCCCGTTCTTGGAGTTGAGAAAATTAGATCCTGACCATCAGGGCTCCAGCCGCCAAGAACGTTGAACTCTGTACCATCGCCAGTCAATTTTTCTCGATGAGTTCCGTCGACATTCATTGTCCAGATTGTGTATGAATCTTCACCAGTTCTAACTATATAGGCTATCTTAGAACTGTCAGGACTCACTATTGGCCAATATTCATTATCGTCTGTATCAGCTAATCGCTCTTTTCCACTCCCCTCAGGGTTCATCCGCCAAAGGTCTGTTTCCCTCCAGTCCTTCTTACCTGAATAAGATGCAAAGTAAATTTTATTGTCTGAACCCCATATTGCTTGAGTAGAGTCTCCTGAATCAGTCAATGCCTGGTTTGCAGTTCCATCTGATTTCATTTTCCATATATTGCTACTCCCACCGTCATCTATTCTTGTATAAACAATCCAGTCTCCATCCGCACTCCAACTTGGAGCAAAATCGTTATAATTTGGGTCATTTGTTAATTGTGCCACAGGCAACCCTGTCTCTGCACCTACGTAACCTATTGAGATAATTACAACTAATATTGAAATTACAAATCCCATATTGAATCTATGTTTCATAAATCCACCTTAAGTTATACAACCAATATTGAACCATTTCGTAAAATCCACAGTAGGGCCTCCTTCAGTCACTCGACCAAAGACATAAAAACTGTCAGGAACATTATACTTTTTTCTAGGTATTCTTCCTTCAATTATCCCTTCAGTAAAAACTGGGTTAATATCCATCTCGGCCGGTTCGTCATTCCAATTATTTTTGTTAATCGTTTGGTCAAATACCCACACATCTCCATTTGGCCTAAAACCGAACTGATATTCAGGTTGGTCCCCACCTTCAAAATCAACTCCTAAAAAGTAATTCCTAAAATACTGTAAATCCAGACTACCATCCAAATCTAATGCGAATGCGAGATATTCAGAATCACAACTTGCAGATAGCGAAACAATGTCTGTTCCCACTTTGTTTGAAGCCATACTATCGCCTTTAAAATCCTCGACCTTTACAGCATTATCGCTTACCCATTTCAAGATAGTGGTTGTTGTAGTTGTGGATGTTGTTGTGCTCGTGGTAGTCGTTGACGTAGTTGTAGTGGTTGAGCTAGTGGAGCTGGTTGTTGTAGTTGATGTTGTAGAGGTGGATGTTATCGTGGTAGTCGTAGTGGAGGTTGTTGACATCTGTGTAGAGGTAGTTGTAGTAGGGGCAATGGTACTGGAAGTAGTTGGAGTGGGAGTTGTTTGTACCTGAGCAGGTTCACCAGCACATCCAAGTGTCAAGAGTACTATAAGCAAAAGAAAAAGAATTAGAGGCCCCCTCCTCTTTCCGCCAAATGGGAAAAAATGATATTTAATCATAGTACTCTGATAAGCTCCCAGTTCATATCCGACCTAACATTTTTAATCTGTCCCTTCATCCTTCCTGTCACCCGCCTATCTGTTGGCGTTTCCCATATATAAGGGGGTATTAACCGAAAAGAATATATTTCCTGAGAAACAGGAAAATCCGTATGAAGGGGGTTTTGAAAACTCTTGGCAAAAACCATCGCATTGAAATCTTAAATACACTTGAAGACGGACCCCAGGGGATTTATGATGTCTATAAGGTTCTCAAAGAAGAGAATCATTCTATTTACACATCAGTCATTGAACGCGCGCTAAAAGAGCTTTGGACCCAGGGTTTAGCCCTTAGAGACGGAGATAAAAAATATCACATAACAGGATACGGAAAATACATCCTTCAAAGCGTAATAGATCAGCCAAACCCTGAGGTTGTTGCTTATCTAAAGGAAAAAAAGATTGACCTGCCTGAAGAATTCCTGAGTGACCTCTCACATATCCTCAGAAAAGTATCAATTGCAAAAGAGTTAGCAGTTATGGAGGCGCTTTTCAAGATACAGAAAGAAACAAGAAACGAAGTCCTTTTAATTCTACAAAAACCATTTTTCTCCCAAATAGTCATGAAAAATAATCTCGACATGATGAAAAGAGGAGTGAAATTCCGGTGTATTCTGCACTCTGATAACCTAGAGGCATATCTCGATAAAGAGCAGATGAAAGGAGTAATTGATGAAGAAATTCTCAATGAACACAACAACGCAATCATGTTAAACCAAGGCGGATATGATGTGCAGACGAGATTTCTCTCAGATATAAAAATTCATTTATATCTTGCTGACAGAAAAATTGTTTCAGGAGGATTTCCACAGATTGATGGGAATATACCTGTTAACATAGGTTTTGTAAATAATACACCAGAGGGGGTAGAGTGGGGGATGAAAGTTTTTGATTACTACTGGCAAAGGGCAAACCAAGCAAAACAATGACACCAATCAAAGTTGCCATTCCTAGGGTATAACCAAAACTCCCCCAATCTTGTAAATCTATATTTTTCTTTTATTTTTTCTTTGACTCCATCTAAACTCCTTAGCCTAAGAGTTCTTTTCGTATGTCCAGAAATCTCTGCGCCCAGTTCAGTATCTCTTCTTTTTTCAGGACTTCTTTTATGAATTCCAGGGGTCGGTCGGTGTCGGTGAATGTGGTCATAAGCTCTGGCACACCCTCCTTTTTCAACATGTTAAAGAGGCTGTCGATTTCCGGGTCTGTTGCGGAGTCGATGATGTTTTTCATGAATAGGTGGGCCATGAATTCTTGCTCCAGTTCAGCCCGCCACTTTTGATCGTAAGATGTGAGCAGAAACTCCTGGGAATAATTGTCTTCTTCTATTGCGGAGATTGCCGCGTCTGCCGCGATTCGCGCGCATATTCCGCCGGTTATCACGCCTCCGCCTGTGCTCGCCTTAGTCTGCCCAGCCGCATCCCCAATTAGCATGATGTTTTCAGAAACCGTGTCTCTTGGTCCGCCCACAGGTATCGCCCCTTTATTGAACTCTAGAATGCTCTTCGAGTCAAGCTTTTTGCTTGCAATCGGATGCTCGGCCATGAATCGTTTGAGCAGCTCGCGGGGTGTTTCACCGCCTCCGCCTGTGCTTCCAATCCCGACTTCGAATACATCTCCCTTGGGAAGAATCCAAGCGTAGAATCCGGGCGCAAAGCTCTTTCCGAAATACACCTCTGCAACATCGCTTTCAACATCGGCTGCCGCAACCTCCACTTGCACGCCTGAAACAAACTTGTTCTCCCGCTCAATCCCTGCCCACCTCGCAACCTGCGACCCTGCTCCATCAGCCCCGATCAACAGCTTGGATGAAATGGTCTTCTCCTCACCCACCTCATTTATCCTGACACTCACCCGGCCATTTCGTTTAATATCAAGTGCAGTGGTTTTCAGCCTGATTTTTGCGCCTGCCCGTACCGCGTCTCTTGCAAGCTCCTTGTCAAACATCTTCCTCTCCACAACAACTGCGCGGTCCTGCTTGGAATAAGCCAGAAAATCCTCACCCCCAGGCGAATAAAACCTCCCACCCCGAATAGTAGAACAAATTAGCGAGTCAGAAACATCCACGCCGATCTGCTTCAAACCTGCTGTGCTGAAGAGGCCGGAGCATTTCACGGGATAGCCGATTTCAGGGCTTTTTTCGATTACACAGACCTCAGCGCCCTGTCCTGCAATGTCACGTGCAGCAATGAGTCCGCATGGCCCGCCTCCGATGATTATCACGTCATAGTTCATATTACTTTTCCACGCCCGGCGGATATATAAATTTGATGCCAGCAGCGCACAGAAAAGGATAAATAAGAAGATACCTGGATAGCATAGGGTGAAATCCGATGAGTTATGATGTTGTAATTATTGGAGCAGGACCGGCCGGTCTTTTCGCAGCCTATGAGCTTTGTGAGAATACTGATCTTTCAGTCTGCATTATTGAGATGGGAAAGGAGGTTGACAAGCGGAGCTGTCCGATGGAGAAGACTGATGAGTGCATTAACTGCCAGCCCTGTAATGTGATGTCAGGTGTGGGCGGCGCCGGCGGGCTTTCTGATGGTACCCTTAATATCAGGCCTGATATAGGCGGTAATCTCTACGAGTTTCTCAAGTACAACGAGGCTTGGGAGCTTATTAGACATGTTGATAAAATTTATCTGGAGCACGGCGCGCCTGAGAAGCTTACAAAGGCAACAGCCAAAGAGGAGGAGGAGCTTTCGAGAAAAGCGGCAAGCGCTGGAATCGAGTTTATCCAGATCCCGCAACGTCACATAGGATCAGACCACACGCCTGAGGTCATCAAATCTATTCGTGAGCATCTTGAGGAGAAGGGTGTCAAATTTCTTTTGAAAACCGAGGTTACCGAGATTTTGGACGGCGGGGTTATGACAAAGAAGAAGGGCGAGATAAAGGCCAAGTATGTTATCGCGACACCCGGCAGATCAGGTGCGTCCTGGTTTGTTAAGCAGGCTGAAAAGCTTGGTATTGAGCGGCGGCACGGCGCAATCGATGTGGGCGTTCGAGTAGAGGTTCCAGGGATTGTGATGGACCCTATCTGTAACATTAACCGCGACCCTAAGTTTCATATTAACACACCCACCTATGATGATTTTGTGCGCACCTTCTGCGTAAATCACAGGGGCTATGTTGTAAAGGAGATGTATAAGGATGTGGGCGAGGGTTTTGCAGGTGTAAACGGCCACTCGCTGCGTGACAGGCAAAGTGATAACACGAACTTCGCATTTCTAACGCGCATCGTTCTAACTGAGCCTGTTGAAAACTCCACTGAATACGGCGCGTCCATCGCAAAGACAGCTACAACCCTTGGCGGCGGAAAACCGCTTGTTCAACGTCTGGGCGATCTGCGGCGGGGCAGGCGCTCTACGTGGAAGCGTGTTGAACGAGGTCACGTGCGCCCAACGCTTCGAGGAGTTACACCAGGTGATATCGCGATGGTCATGCCACATCGGGTTGTGACAAATATCATTGAAGGACTTGAAAGTCTGGATCTAGTTATCCCAGGTGTTGCTGCTGATTCAACGCTTCTCTACGCACCTGAGATCAAGTTCTACGCGCTCAGAGCAGTGGTCGGCGCGAGCATGGAGACGAGCAAGGAAAACCTCTTTGTAGCCGGTGACGGGGCTGGTGTGTCACGGGGCATTATCACTGCTTCTGCAACCGGTGTAATGGCTGCACGAGGGGTTATGTCCAAAGAAGGACTTTAAAATGGCCTTTGAAGGCAGGGTCTTTGAGTACCTTGTAATATCCTTATTCGTAGCCCCCTTCTCACTCCGGTATGCGGGGATGGACAAGCGAGGTTCTCTCGCCGCATTCTTCGTGGGTTTTTTCGTCTATATCTCGCTTGGTTTTTCCGGTTTTCTGGTTCTGCTTTCGCTGCATGTTCTCGGCGCCCTTGTAACTAGAATCGGTTACAACAGAAAGCAGAGCTTTGGGATTGCGCAGAAGAAGAGGAGCTTTGAAAATGTCTGTGCAAACGGGTTTTTCCCGGCTGCCGCTGCGGTTGCAACAGTGGTGTTTACAGATTACAGCAGGCTCTTCTACGTTGTCTTTGTCTCTGCGATTGCTGCTGCCACTTCTGACACTGTTTCAAGTGAGCTTGGGGAGCTTTCAAAAACGAGGCCCCGGCTTATCACTACCTTTGAGCAGGTGGAGGCAGGTACAGACGGCGCAATATCCGTTGTGGGCACAATAGCCGGACTGGGGGGCGCATCAATAATTGCGATTGTAGGAATACTTTCAGAAACCATTGTTTCAAGTCCGCTGCTTTTTTTGATTGTCGTGGTTTCAGGTTTTTCCGGAACAATTGTTGACAGCCTGCTTGGCGCAACATTTGAGCGCAAAAAGCTTATCGGAAACGACCTTGTAAACCTTTTTTCAATAGGCGCCGGCCTGCTTGTATCGGTCCTGCTCTATCTTTCAATGGCATGACCTGTTGGCAGGATTCTGAGCGCGTAGATGCAGATGAGAAGAACTACAGCCGCTGCCAAGGTGTTTACAGGCGACTCTTTAAAGAGGTCTTTAACTATTAGCTCTCTCCCCACCGCTGTGAGAATGATTACTATCAGCTCACGGGGGTCCATGACTGCTTTCAATGCGTATGTCACGGTTAGATGAAAGAGCTCGACTAGAATTATCGAGTAAAGTATCTTATCCAAGAGGCCGTGGGATATTTCGATGTTCATCGACGAAGGACCTAGCTGGGAGAAGAAATCCAGAACCGATAGAACTGCCAGAAGCCCTATCATGACGGATATTGCTATGAAGAAGTATTGTGAGATCCTATCTCCTGTTGTGTTATTTTCCATAGAAGGAGTATCATAATTCTTTGATTATAAGTTTTTGCCCTTCTATTTTTGGCAGGCAAATTATTTAACCCTCCTCAGGGCAAACGTTAATTGGTGTTTAGTTATGACTGATGTTCCGAAAGATTTCATCGATCTCTTTGAAAAAAAGGGCTTTGCCCATCTGGCAACTATCATGCCTGACGGAAGCCCGCAGGTAACCCCTGTTTGGGTTGAGTATGAATCTGGACGTGTACTTGTGAACTCAGCCAAGGGCAGACGGAAGGATTTGAACATGCGAGAGAGGCCGAAGGTCGCGCTTTCCATCCAGGACCCTGACAATCCATATAGATACCTGGAGGTCCGCGGAACCGTTGTAGACATAACGGAGGAGGGGGGTGATGCCCATATTGATCGTCTTGCGAAGAAATATCTCGGAGTAGAAACCTACCCCTATCGCAGAGAAGGCGAAGTAAGGGTTATCTATCGGATCAGGCCTGACAAGTTTTCAACCTATGGCTAGACAATTTCAGGATTTTGCTATCATGTACTATACCAAGATTCATCGAAAAGGGGAGAGCGCTGTCCTTGCGGTCTGTGACTCAGACTCTCATAACAAGACCTTTGAAGATGGAGACATACGGTTGTTTGTAGACCCCTCATTCTATGGGAGAAAAGAAACTGGCGAAGAAGAGTTAATCAAGCTTTTAAAAGATATAGGCATCATCAATCTCGCTGGGAAGGGATGTGTTGATCTCGCTATTTCCGAAGGCCATGTAGACGCGGAATCAGTGATTGATATCGGTGGTTGCCTGCATGCGCAGGTCTATCGGATATAGATGCGCTATGAGTTCAGGCAGATTTTGCTATCTCTGCGGAGCTGTTACAGAGGAGCTTTTCCATGGGCTGTGCAGCCCCTGTTTTCTCGGTGAAAAAGAGCTTGCAAGTATTCCGCCCAGAATCAGCGTAAGCCTATGCAGGGGTTGTTTTCGATATTACAGCAGCGGGTCCTGGGTCGATGGAGGGGAGAGTCTCACAGGATTTGTGGAGACTGTCGGCCGAAAAGAAGCGTTGTCCCATGTTTCAAAGGAGCTGAAGGATCCTTCTGTAGATGTTGAAATAAAAGATATAAAAGAGAAGGGTAAGGGGCTTAGCGTTGAGCTTGAACTGCGCGTCTCAGGAACCACCTCCGGGCTGGAATACAGACAAACCCTTAACACGGTTCTTCAGATTAAAAACGTAACATGCCCTGATTGTTCTCGAAGGTCCGGCGGATACTATGAGGCGATTGTCCAACTGCGCTCTGAACATCTTGATGACACCGTTACCAAGTTTCATGAGCAAATCGGCAGGCTCTACGCCCGTGATAAACAGGCATTCATAGTGGGTGAGACATTGGTTAAGGGCGGCGTGGATTTCAAGCTTGGCTCGGCAAAAGCCGCTAAAACAGTTGCCACATATTTCAAATCCCATTATAAAGCTGTGATAAAGGAAACAGCGTCGCTTGTGGGTAGAAAAGAGGGAAATGACATCTACCGCATAACCGTGCTGATCAGGATTTAAACTCTGCCGCTTTCAGGCTTACTCTGTGAGAAGCGCTGCAAGGTCGCTTTCCACGCCCAGCGTTTTTTCAAGTTCATATATCCGTTTTTTAAGCTTCACCATCACAAGCTCACGGTCCACAGCAACCTTATAAAATTTCTCAAGCTCACCGACCTTTCCCTTAAGCCGAATGTTTTGCTGGCGAATCTCCTCAAATAGCACACTGAGAAGCTCTTTTACAGAGACCATGCCAATATATTCATCGCCCTCTGTTTTAATAAGCAGATGCCGGATATTATGCTCTCTGATTGTTTCAACCGCTTCCTGCAAGGATATCATTGGACCCACGGACACAAGATCAGTACTCATCATATCACGAAGCGTCAACGAGTCAAAAGATGATTTCCGTGCTGTTTCCCGTGTAAAATCACGGTCAGTGACTATGCCTACAATAGTGCCTTTGTCTTTTACAAGCAGACTGCTCACACTATTTTCAATCATGATCTCTGCAGCATCACCTGCGGTTGTGTCTGAGGCTACGTCGATTAAGACCTTGCTCATCACATCTGCAATAATGTATTTGTCAGCGTCTGTCACAGGTATTATTTATCGGCTCGCGTTAATAAACTTGACGTTCACAGACGGTTCATGAGAGGTCTTTTTCTTCAAACGCCGCAAGCTCCGCGGCGTCGGGAATGCCTGAGCGCGCGCCCATCCTCTGCACACACAGGGATGCAACAAAATTCCCCACCTTGGCGCAGGCAGCACTGCTGTAGCCTTTGAGCACGCCGAAGAGAAAACCTGCTGAAAAGGCGTCGCCCGCGCCTGTAGTATCCACAACCGGCACCTTAAACCCCGGAGTCCTCTGCACACCTTCTTTACCGCAAACAACCGCACCCTTCTCACCCAGGGTTACTGCAACCGTAGCACCGCCCAGTTTATGCAGCTTCTCTGCTGCGCGATTCACATCTCTTCCCGCTAGGGCCTGAGCCTCTTTTTCATTAAGAAACAGAATGCTGCATCTATCGATTAGCGGCCTCAGAGAATCGATTCCACGGGCGCTTAGAAAACCAGGCGAAAAACTCAGGGCAGAATCACCCAAAAACTCAGGTATCCTTTTAACAGCTGAAAAGGCGCTGGCACCGGCAAAGGAGGAGACATGAACCATCCTTGCAGAGGAGAGATAGGCTGGGTCAAGATCCTCTATTTGAAAGGCGTCGTTTACCCCTGGATCAACATACATGGTCCGCTCCCCGGAATCGTCAACAAATGAGTAGACGGTGCCTGAGCGCCCGACTGATCTGATGACCATGGAAGTGTCCACAGAATCCGCTTTGAAGGCGTCAATGATTTTCTGGCCTGCCTCGTCAGATCCCACACGTCCGATAAATCCGCAGCTTACGCCAAGCCGACCCAGACCTGCGATGGTGTTAGCTGCCGAGCCACCAGCTTCCTCTTCCACGTTCTTTACGACGATCTCCTCGCCGGACCCGGCCAACCGACCCACCTTTAGAAGCAGGTCCCAGTTCAACGCGCCCACACCGACGATGTCAACCAAGCTTACCAGCCTCCCCTCGAACCCTCATGCGCATATCACGGTGCACAGCTAAAATCTCCTTTAAATCCTTGTTTTCCGCTATCACGCTGTAAACAGGTCTGATCTCCATTTCAAGAAGATAGCCATATCCTGATTCAAGCTCGGCAGGGTCAGATTCGAGCTCAGCCGCTTTTTGAAGTGCGCCCCCCCGCCCGCCGCTTTTGAAGGCCTCGATAATCGGGAGAACCGCCCGACCGTCCAATGTGGCAACCGCTACATCAGCATAGGGCAGGCAGTATTTGTTTGCGTTAAAGGCGATAGCAAGTCCGCCTGCGCCGCTAACCTCCCGAAGCATCTTATAGTCTGTAATGCTGTCGCCGATGGCAACTACACTGGAAATGTCCTCACCCACCTCAGCCGCAAACCTCAGAAGGGCATCCACCTTGCGCTGCCCCCCCACAACCTCCACACCGATTTGTTGAAAAAGACCTGAGCCAAAATAAAGCTCATCAAGCATTGCTGTAACATCGCTGGAAAGGCCTTCATCTAAAATCTTTTTTTCAATCTGTCTGAGATCCTCTCGAACATCTGAATCAAATGTGAGTTCCCCCAGAACAAGCCGTGTTGAGGCTATGTCTCCACTATCAACGCCCAGCTGCCTACCCACTGAATGTGCGTGCTGCTCATAACTTGTAGAAATGATTCTCACCCGCTCACCCAGGCTCCGAAGCCACTCCACTACATCCTTCATCCCTGAGACGAGAACAGCGCCCTCAGACACACGGCCGATATCATACTCAGTGATACCATAGTAACTTAGAAAGGGAACGATAAGTTTCAGCGTGTCCCCAGGCTCATAACCCGGCCGATTCTCAAGCGCCAGAAAATCATCATACTCGCTAAGTGCTTCAAAGACCAGCCTGCCCGTTTCAGAAAGACTCATCACTTCATAAGCGTTGTCCTGAGGCGAAAGAGGCCCTTCCAAATCAAAGCAAATCATAAAAGACCATCCCCCAATCTAGTATTTAACACTGATTGAATACCTAAGACCTGTGATCATTAGTCTGGTTTGTGTAGTTATGTTTATCCAAGTTCATATAAGTAGATGAGGAGGAGGGAAAAAGGTTGGTTTTTTAGAACTGATCTCGTGAGATATGGAAACTGCATTATTTTAAAATCCCGATAAGGAACGTTTATCACCGTTTATTGAGGCGCCATAATAGTAGAGCCCAGTGTCTTTACTCAGTTCTTTGCCTGTGAAAAAATAGCGTGAGCCTCCGCCTTCACGCACACTGCCATAAGGATAATGCATCGTCTTTTCGACGAGAATACCAGAATACTATTAGGATCGCGTTGCACAGATGTAGAGGTAATCAGTGAATGAATGAGTTAGAGAGATGACTATTTTGGTTTTATAATCTTTTATAGCAGCATGGTAGTGGCAAAGTATTTTATCCATGAAGGTTGAAGATTATTGAAATATGTCCAGAGATAAGCTGCATCCTCCTGCTCTAGAAAAATTCCTTCATGAAGTTAACAAAAAATATAGTGAAAGGATCGATAAAGTTATTTTATTTGGTAGCTACGCAAGAGGAGATTATACTCAGGAAAGTGATATTGATCTTCTGGTAGTTTGGAAGGGAAAGCTTCTTGAGGGGTGGGAAGATCTGGAGAACATTGCGGCAGATATCCTTGTGGAATATGGTGTTGTAATCTCTTTAAAAATAGTTTCACCTGAAGAATATAAAGCTATGATTGACCTTCAAATGCCCTTTATTCAGACCCTTGAGCGAGAAGGTGTAGTATTTGGATAGAGTTGACTATCATTTGGCAGAGGCAGATGAGCGTCTTGAAACTGCCCGGATATTGCTAGATCATAAACGCCCCAAAGACGCGATTGGAAGAGCCTACTATGCGATGTATCATGCCGCTAGAGCAATTCTTTTAACCCGCGATATATCTCCCAGGACCCACAAAGGTTTGATCCAGAAATTTGGGGAAGTGTTTGTCAAAACAGAGCTTGTTTCAAAGAAATATAGTGTATTGTTATCCAAGGCCGAGTCTCTTAGAGAAATGGCTGATTACGATGTTATACACAAGTTCACAATGGAAGAAGCGGAAGTAATCGTTTCTGATGCTGATAAATTCATAGAAAAAATAGAAAAAATACTCGAAAAAGAAGGATAAATTTCCACTTATAAAACCATTCTCAGTAGTTCGTAATAATAGCCGCCACCATAGCTCATGACACCGCCCGTAGCATAGGCTATGCTGACAATGGGAAAAAACAAGGAGAAGCGCGAAACAAAAACCGAGAACGCCTGCGTCACTCCAAACCTCCGATTAACTAGCAACTTTGAAACTATTGCGTCTCTTTTCCCACAATTCTTCAAGTCAAGCCCTCAACCACGCTACCCCCATTACCTCGAAATGCTTTACACCCAAAACCACCCTGTATTGGACGGTCAGCTAAATTCTATCGTCGTTATACTATTAAACAATCATAAAAGACTCATCCCCAAACTAGTATTTAATCCTGATTGTACGAAGGTTTTTATAACCCAGCAGGCAAATAATTTGTGAATGAACGACTCAATCACAGGCAATGCTGAAAAAGATGTGAGCTTTGAAGACCTACAGGCTAGATACGAGCTTGAAAAAATTGACCGTGTTGCCAAGCTTGATAAAGAACTTACAGGCGCCTTTGTAACAAACGCTGATGACTATAAAAAGATTAAAAAAAGCCTGAAAAAGCTTTTGAAAAACACGGTGAGCGAAGAGTCGATTGAACAATATATCAGCGAAAAACTCGGCATCGGAAAGCTCACACCATTCCTAGCAAACGAAGACCTTGAGGAAATCATGGTTATCGGCAGCTCATCGCCTGTATACGTGTTTGACCGAAATAAGGGCATGATAAAAACAGAAGTCTACATCAGTGAGGCTGAAGCCACTGAGATAATCAAGCGGGTCGCAAAGTATTCAAGCAGGATTGTAAACTCTGAAAACCCACTTCTCGACGGCAGGCTCCCTGATGGTTCGCGTGTAAACGCAACTCTCTCAGGCGTAACACCTCGTGGTGCGACTATTACTATTCGAAAGTTCAAGACCAAAAGCCTTACACTTGTGGAGCTCATCAAATACGGCACCTTAACGCCGACCCTTGTGGCCTTTCTCTGGCTTACAATCGAGGGGATGGGCGGGATTAAACCTGCAAACACACTTATTATCGGGGGAACCGCCTCTGGTAAGACCACCACGCTTAACGCGCTTTCAGTCTTTGTGCCCCGCAGAGAGCGCATCGTAACCATTGAAGACACACTTGAGGTAAGGCTTATGCATGAGCACTGGATACCTATGGAGACCAAGGTCCCCATGCATGAAAACGGAAATGAGGTTACAATGGATGAGCTTTTGAAAAACGCGCTTCGAATGCGGCCTGACCGAATCATTGTGGGCGAGGTGCGTTCTAAAGAGGCGCTCACACTTTTCACGGCGATGAACACAGGCCATGACGGAACCATGGCAACAATTCACGCAAACTCCGGCCGAGAAGCGCTTTCACGTCTTCAAAGCCATCCTATGAATGTTCCTGACATGATGATCCCGGCGCTTGACCTTATGGTTGTGCAGAACAGGCAGATTAAAAACGGCAAGCTCAGGCGCAGGGTTATGGAGGTACTTGAGGTTGCAGGTAAGGAAGGTGATGTCTTCACTACGAACACGCTTTTCAAATACGATCCTAAGACTGAGAAGATCACCGAGGGCATACTTAACGGCCGTATCATCCATGAGCTTTCCACGCTTACAGGCAACTCTATCCGCGAGATAAACGATGAAATCGATCTGCGCAAAACCATAATCGATGCTATGGTTGAGGCTGATCTGCCGCTTGACGGGATCTACAGCATTGTTCAGACATATTATGAGGATAAGCAGAAGGCGCTTGAAACCCTTCAGACACTTACACGCCAGGCTAGAGAGTGAGTTGCTGTGAAACCTGTTCATGGGGGGGACTACTGGGATCATGATCTGGGCACAATTGATTTCAGCGCGAATATTAATCCTCTTGGGCCGTCGAAGCGTGCTTTAAAGACGATTGAAAAATGGAAGATCAATTTTTATCCTCCTCCTTATTCGCCAAGGCTGAGGTCTGCTGTTGCAGGAGGTCTCGGCGTGGGCGAAGACTGTATTACTTTGGGCAACGGCTCAATTGAGGTGCTGCGGGATTTTTGCAGCCGATTTCTAGATAAAGCGAACACCGCGCTTATCGCTGGACCCACGTTTTCAGAGTACGCGCGCTTCGCATCAGTCTACGGCAGGGGAGCACGCTATGTTCTGGCCTCTGAAGATAATTGTTTCCAACATCGCGCAGAGGATATAATCAGCTCAGTGGATGTGTCGACGAAGGTCATTTTTATCTGTCGGCCGAACAACCCAACGGGGAGTGTTATGGCAGAGGAAGATCTGACCCGGGTCTTAGAATTTGCACAGGAAAAAGATATCTATCTTTTCTTGGATGAAGCATTCATAGAGTTCTCTCAGAGCAGAAGCCTTGCGCCTATGGTTGAGAAGTGGGATAAGCTATTTGTGCTGCGCAGCTTTACAAAGTTCTACGCGCTCCCCGGCCTGCGCATAGGATATGGTGTTTCAAACCCCGGGATTATTGAGGATCTGGAGCGTGTGAAAACACCCTGGACTGTTAACATCTTCGCTCATGATGCGGCACTTGAGTCCATCCGTGACAAGGTCTACTTTGAAAAGACGAAGCCTTTGATAGATGCGGAGCGCGGCTTCCTTGCAGAGGAGATTTCAAGGCTCGGAGTCCAGGTCTACAGGTCGGAGGCCAACTTCCTGCTCCTTAAATACAATTGGAACTCAAGAGATGTGAAAACCGAGCTTTTGAAAGAGGGCCTGCTCATCAGGGACTGCAGCACTTTCAATGGACTTGACACCCGTTTTATCAGGGTGAGCGTGCGCGGGAGAAAAGACAATCTGATGCTGGTTAAGGCATTGGAAAAACAGGTTAAACGTGGCATGAGGAAAGGGAGGGAATGCGAGTACTATCCCTGTCACTTCGAGGGACAGGACTGCACATATTGTTTCTGCCCATTCTACCCCTGTGAGGACGAAAGATTAGGAAAAAATATTGTTGGGAAAAAAGGCACAAGGGTGTGGTCATGCAAAGACTGCCGCTGGATACATGAAGCTGAAACTGTTAGAAAAATCCAAACCCTCTTGGGTGAGGATGATATCGAGGAGCTGAGCCGAGAAAGAAGGCTTGAGATTAAAGAGAAAGCTATGAAGAACATTTAGCCTTTTCAATGAATTTTTTGACCTTTTCAGGGTCTTTCTGTCCAGGTCGGATTTCAACTCCACTTGAAACGTCCACGCAGAACGGTTCCACTGCTGCAACGGCTTGGGCTACGTTTTCAGGGTTCAGCCCGCCTGCGAGAAAGACATGGCATTTCGCCTGCTGAACAATCTGAGCCGAAATACTCCAGTCATGTGGCCGGCCAGATCCACCCAGCCTCTTAGATGGCGTGTCCAGAAGCAATGCATCGCAGACCCCGGCAAACCCTAGCGCCGCTGATATCGACTCCTCACCCTTAACCTGAACAACCTTAATCACACCGCAGGAAACCTCTTGTTTAACATTCTCCACAAACTCCAGGCTCTCGCCACCATGAAGCTGCACAAAGGCTGGCCTGATAAAATCCGCGGCGCTCACTGCCTCATCCACAGATTTACCTGCCAAAACCACCACACCACGCACGGTCGGGGGCAGGCTCGAAAGTATCTCTCTGGACCGCTTCTGTGAAATGCTCCGCGGCGACCCCGGTATTTCAACAATGTTACCAATGTAATCCGTGCCCAATGACACAGCTATCAGCGCATCACCCTTTGTTGTGACCCCGCATATCTTGACCCGCACCATTTATCCTCTCTTTCATGTTTCGGCTGCAAGGGCGAGAAGCTTTTCATAAGCCCTGCCGCTAGAAATGGACTTGCGCGCGATCTCAATTCCCTCTTTGATCGAATCCGCCTTCCCACCGGCGTAGATTGCAGCCCCGGCGTTTAGCAGAACAATATCCAGCCTGGCCCCTTCCTCCTCACCTGTGAGAATACCTTTTGCAAGCCCGGCGTTAAATGCCGCGTCCCCGCCTGAAAGCACCTCAACATCTACACGCTCAAATCCATAGTCCTCTGGAGCAACCGTGTAGGTTTCAACACGGCCGTTTCGAAGCTCTGAGATCTGTGTTTCACCGACTGTGGATATCTCGTCGAGCCCATCAATACCGTGAACAACCAGCGCATGTTTCACCCCGAGATCGGCGAGCACACTCGCCATCTTCTCGGTGAGCCCGCGTTCAAACACGCCTAGGACCTGTGCATCGGCGTTCGCAGGGTTTGTGAGTGGGCCGAGGATGTTGAAGACGGTGCGGATTCCAAGTTCCCGCCTGGGTCCGATCGCATGTTTCATCGCTCCGTGAAAGAGGGGGGCAAACATGAATCCGATGCCAATTTTTTCGATCACACGCTCCACTTCTCTCGGTGGAATGTCTATCTTCACACCCAGCGCTTCCAAGAGGTCGGCGCTTCCGCACTTCGAGGTTACAGAGCGGTTCCCATGTTTTGCAATCGATATGCCCGCGCCTGCCACGACAAAGGCAGAGACCGTTGAGATGTTGAATGTGCTCAGCTTGTCGCCGCCTGTCCCGCATGTGTCTAAAAGTGTTCCATCGACAGTAGGGTTTATTGTGCTTGCAAAGTCTCGCATCACACGGGCAAACTCGGATATCTCCTCAATTGTTTCGCCTTTGATGCGAAGGGCTGTTAGAAACGAGCCGATCTGCGCAGGCGACGCATCTCCACTCATAATTGTCTTCATCGCGCTGTGTGCCTCGTCCCGAGTTAGATTCCGGCCTTCCACAAGCTTGGCAATAACTTCTTTCATCACGGATCACCGGTGTGAAATCTGGTAATCACAGTATATAATGTTTACAGAACAAAAGAAGCCAGGCCACTCCCGCCCTCGATTCTGTCTGCAGGATTTCGATCAGCCCCCTTTACAGGGCGTCAAGGATTAGGGGGAGTGTTCTGCTGGCTAGGTTGAAATTTGAGAACCACCGCGTGGACCTGAATAATTACTAAAGATAATAAAAACAAGAGGAAGCCCGCTAGACGATCATTTAATCAAAATAGGGTTAAACTTTTATTTTCCTGGTTTTGAAACGACAATCAGCAAAGGAAGGCAAAGGACGTTTTGATCTGATTCAAACCTGCATCTCAAAACCTTCCGAGCCATATTTCCTGACTCATACCTCCTCTGCATCTCATTACAAAGAAGCCTCAATCAAAACTTCAATGTGACATGCGAAGATGAACACTGCAAGGGATAAAAAGTTTTTATATCACCTGCCATCTAATGTTAGGCCAGCAGATGCATGTATCATGTTATGTTGGTGGCAGCCTATGAAGATTCTGACTGTAGACGATAGAAAGGATGACCTGTATCTTCTGAATAAGATGCTTGAAGGCGGGGGTCATGAGGTTATACCTGCTGCAAACGGCCGGGAGGCGCTTAGCGCGCTTGAAAAGGCTGTGCCAGACCTTGTGATATCTGATATTCTTATGCCTGAAATGGATGGGTATCAGCTTCTTAAAGAGGTGAAGTCAAAGGAGGAGCTGAAGGATATTCCCTTTGTCTTTTACACAGCCACTTACACCTCGAAGAAAGATGAGGATTTCGCCTATTCCCTGGGGGCGTCGCGCTTTATTGTCAAGCCGCAGGGTCCGGATGAGTTTATCGCACTTGTTGATAAAACGGTTAAAGACCAGAAAAATGGGATTTTAGCCTCGTCGGAGTCTGTTTTTGAAGGAGAGGAAGTCTATCTTAAAGAGTATAATAAGCGGCTCATTGAAAAGCTTGAGGACACTGTTACACAGCTTGAAGAGGCTAGGTCTGAATTAAAGGGTTCATGGGATTTTCTTGATACTATCATTTCATCTATTGATGACGGAATACTTGTAATTGATGAAAGCGGAAAAGTGGAGCTTGCAAATAAAAAGGGCCGTGAGCTTGAATCCGTGGTTTTGAAAAAAGTTATTCCAACACTTGAATCCGGCGGCCGGTGCACCTTTAACTCTGAGATTTTACTTGGAGACCGATGCTATGATCCGAGCTGTTTTTCCACAAATATTAAAGGCCGTTTCATGGGCACAACCATTGTTCTACGTGATGTTACTGACCGGCGAAATGTGCAGGAAGAGCTCAGGGCCAGGATTGCAGAACTTGAAAAGTGGCAGAAGCTCACTGTTGGACGTGAGATTAAGATGGTTGAGCTTAAAAAACAGGTTAAAGAGCTTGAAAGTAGATTTGAAAAACTAGGCAAGAAAAAGGGTAGATGACAGGGCTTGTTTTTTTTGGGGGTGTGACAATTGGTTTTAAGGTTTGATCTGCATGTTCACTCAAAGTATTCCGGTGACTCACAGAGCGAGCCAGGGGACATCATCAAATATGCACAAAAAACAGGGCTGGGCGGGGTTGCAATCGTTGACCACGGAACGGTTAAAGGCGGAATTGCAGGACTGCGTGCTGCGAAGAAATCAGATTTTATAGTTATCCCTGGCGCTGAGATTAAGACTGATCAGGGCGAGATTATCGGCTATTTTCTAACAGAAGAGATAGAGTCTCGAAGCCTTATGGATGTGATTGATGAGATGAGGGCGCAGGACGCGGTAATCTCAGTTCCACACCCCTTTGACACATTCCGTTTCAACAGGTTAAAAAGTATCACTGAGATCCAGCCGCCGGTGGACGCGGTTGAAGTCTATAACTCGCGGTGTCTCTTCGAATCATCAAATAAAAAAGCGCTTGCATATTCAGAAAAACACAGTCTCGCTGTAACCGCGGGTAGCGACGCCCATCACATCGAAGAGATAGGCTCAGCAGGAATCGAAATACCGGGCGACAACCTGAGAACTGAGATGTTGGAAAACAAATCCTACTTTGGCACTAAAAATCCCCTGCTCATCCACGCGCGAACATCACTGCAAAACCTAATTCCGAAGAGACTCTAGATCATAAGATAAGGCGTTTTTAAGACCTGCATGAAACACTGTTTCCACAACCTCTGCCGCACTGCCATAGGCACGGGCGTTTTCAATCTCCCCCGGACTAGTTGTCTCAGCGATAAATGTGTAAAGTCCATAATGTGTTGCCAGCCTGTAGAGATCGTGTCTCTTCTCAACCTCAACATCGAATAAAGTTCCATCAACGTCAATTTCCGTCTTGCTATTTGAATCCTCGGAAATCGACTGGAAAACCTTTTCAAAGGGATCCTTTTCAACACGCCAAACAATGCTGGTTGAAGGCAAACCCTCAAGCGAAAAAGACTCTGAATATGAGCCGGATTCACTGCTCCTTAAAAAGTGGCGTGGAAGAGACCTCATGGGAACAGCTAAATCCCCGGTCGAACTCAGAGAACCAGCCTCATCCGTTTCAAGACTGCTACTTCCCATCCTAAAATCAGGTAGTTTAAAGGATCCGCCGTCACCTGCAACATTAAAGCTTCCAGACTCGATACAGCCTGTAAACGCAGTAACAACCAAAAGCAGTATTAAAAAGCGCCTGCGCATATTCAAATCAGCGCCCACAACACATATATAAACCTTTCAGACCACTCCGGAAAAATATTTTAAATGAGCAGTGAAAACCCTATATCATGGCAGAACAGATAACCGCCTTCGGACACAAAAACATCCGGGGCACACATAAAACAACCTTTGAGTTCACAAAGGACAGGGATATCACACCCCGTGGAGACTGCATAATAGCTGTCGCCTCAGACAAGGGAAGCGCTGATCTGAGCACTAGATTTAAAAAACAAGCCCGAAACCCAGGTGCAAAAATAACTGTGACAATCGCAGCAGACGGGGTAACAGAAATAATAAAAGGCAGAGGACATCCAAACCTCACATTCACACATCCAACAGACATTGTAGCACGCACAAGCGAATATATCTGCAGTCGCACACTAATGATAAAAGCAGACAAAAGCTCAAAACAACTAAACAAAAAACTCATCGAAAAAATGAAAAACCCAGATCAAAAAATAGAAATCCAAATAAAAACAGACCAATAAAATAAAACCAAAAAAACGCCTTCGTAGCTCAGACTGGCCAGAGCGGCTGATTCGTAATCAGCAGGCCGAGGGTTCAAATCCCTCCGGAGGCTCTATTTAGCTTCTGATTTGAACCCATTTGCATGATTCATTAGGTAGGGCGCCCTTGCATTCGCAAATTCTTTCAAAAAGAAAGAATGGGGCGGCAGTCCTGCGCAGTGGTTCAAATCCCGGCGGTCGCATGTCACCCTCATTTGAACTTCACATCTTCGATATTCGTTCAAATTTCGCTCGACACCGAAAAAATTCAATCGAACAGCTGGTTCGATTGTGGAAATATCTTTTTGGCCCAGATTTTTGCAGGTTTCTAGCCGAAACGACGAAGACTGGAAAAAGGTGGAAATCCTTTTTTCGACCCCGGTTTTGTGACAATTTAGCGAGGCGCATAACGCAGTAAAAAGATCCGGGGGGTTTTTCCCTGTAAGCGAGATAATGAAGAACTAATAACTCACTAGGGAGAAGGCTATCCCTCTCTTTTTTTAGCTTTGCTGTTTCGCTGCTATTTTGCGTTTCTATTTAGAAGTTTATTAGTAGTGTGAGTTTTTATATTGACGATGGATAAAAGGTCTGTGGTGACATTAGTTGGTAAAGACTAAAAATAAAGAAAAAAAACTGAATAAAAAATTAATCAAAGCTGTTGTTGAATACTTAGACATTTATGTTAAAAAACCCGCTAGTGAAACAGTTGAAAAAGATTTTCATGCTCAAGAACGGCTTGTCCATTTATTGGTATTAGTAAGGATTTTATCAGAATTGATACAAAAAGAGGGAGAAGAATTTGATGATGAATACCTACTACAATTACCTAAGACAGAAATCGAAAAACATTTTGAAGTACTTAATAACTTCATATCCTCAGAATCTTCTCAACAAAATCAAAAACTTCCAGAAGAAACTATACGACTCATGAAGTTATCTAGGTCAAACAAACATTTACTCGCATATTTTAATAGAGAGCTTAATTGGATTATCATCTCAATTCTTTCAGCATCCTATATTAGTGCTTATATCCTCATGCGAAGTGTCTTTGAATTACTAATCGGAATATCAACTAAAAAAACAGGCTCAATGAAAAATAAAATAGAAAGTATCCACTTCCTTTCTCAAGAAGAAAAGAAAAAAATTCAGAAGATGTGGGATCATCTTTGTGGGTGGGGGCATCCGTATAGAAAATGGGAAAAAGAGATTTGCCCAGTTTATCAGGGGCACACACCCCTGCATCATCCAACCCTTTGTAAAGAATGTATTAATAGTCTTGATGTTCTAATAGAACTCTTCTTTTTAATAACCATAGATAAGTTTGGGATAAATGCAAGTGATATAATCAAAGCAATAGAAGAACATAGAATTGACCCCTCAACTTTCCCATTCATAAAGAATAGAACTTGAAATCAACCCAGCCCCTAAAGATGTTTGAATTCTAAATTCCGAACTACTGTTCAAAGCGTAGCACTTAAATATCTGTACTACAAATTAGCCTCAATAACCTTATTATAACCCATAGGAAAATTTCTGGAGTGAGATATAGAATGTTCATAAGCCTATATAACTTTGAAAAGGAGGTTGCAGACAAGTTCTCCTTTAACGATCCCAAGCTAAACGACACCACGCTGCGTGATGGTGAGCAGACGCCTGGAGTCGTGTTTTCAATCGAAGAAAAACTAAGTATTGCAAAGCTACTCGACGACATCGGAGTCCAGCAGATCGAGGCTGGAACACCCATCATGTCAGACCACGAAGTCAAAGCTGTGGGCGCCATCGTAAAAGAGGGTTTGAACGCCAGCATCATGGGTTGGGCAAGAGCCGCAAAACCTGATATTGACGCTGTTCTCAAAACCTCAGCCGACGCCATAGCAATCTCGATTGCAACCTCGGATATTCACTTGCAGTATAAGCTCAATATGACACGGGAGCAGGTGCTTGAAAAAGCAACGTCAATGGTAGAGTATGCAAAGGACCACGGACTCTATATCTCATTGAACTCTGAGGACGCAACCCGAACAGAATTTCCATTTTTAAAGGAGTTCGCTCAAAAAGGCATGGAAGCAGGAGCCGACAGGCTTCGCGTCTGCGATACACTGGGAGTACTCATCCCTCAATCCACAAGGTATCTTGTAAAACGTGTGATCGACGAGGTTGGAATCCCTGTTGAGATCCACACGCACAACGACTACGGCCTCGGTGTTGCAAACGCGCTCGCAGCCTATGAGGTTGGTGCTGAGTGGGCGTCAACCACGGTAAACGGCCTTGGCGAGCGTGCTGGTAACTCGTCGCTTGAAGGTGTTATCATGAGCCTTACAAAGCTCTACAATCTGGAGAATGACTATAAGATGGACAAGCTCTATGAGATATCCCGTTATGTTGAGGCTGCTTCAGGGATGAATGTTCCCCTTAACCGCTCTATTGTGGGTCAGCACATGTTCACCCATGAGTCGGGCATCCACGTTGACGGCGTTTTGAAATACCCTTATACATATGAGTCCTTCCTTCCTGATGAGATTGGCGCCTCCCGTAAAATCGTTATAGGCAAGCACAGTGGGAAGCATGCGGTTTGGGATAAGCTTCAGGAGCTTGGAGTGGATGTTACTAAGGATCAGCTTCTCGTGGTTGTGGAGGCGATTAAGGAGCGGTCGCAGAAGCGCAAGTCTGCGATTAAGGATAGTGAGCTGAAAAAGATCGCGGAGAAGGTTATCGCAGAGTCTGATTCACAGTAATCCTTATTAACCAGGCAAGGCATATATTACTCTCAGAGCATGATTTGGGGGTGATATATTTGCTGACCGGTCTTGGCAGAAGGCTTGTAGACGCCTGCGCAAACTGCACTGATTTCGGGATTGAATCGATTGCAAATGGCAGGATGACCGTGAAATGTGACAGGGGAAACATCAGCTCCTGTGTCCAGCATTTCGCAGAGGCAGATCTGCAATGGAGTTATGGCTAAGCCTCTTTTTGAGGGGCACAATGTTTATAACTCCTCATTATTTAGTCCTAGCCTATGAGCTATAAGATTACTTTGATTCTAGGGGATGGTATTGGGCCTGAGGTTGCCGGCGCCGCGGTTCGTGTGCTTGAGGCAACAGGTGTCGGCTTTGACTTTGAAGAGGTCCTCGCAGGTGAAGAGGCGATGAAGACATTTGGAACACCGCTTCCAGATGAGACGCTTAACTCGATTCGTAAGAACAAGGTTGCGCTTAAAGGTCCTGTTACAACGCCTATCGGAACCGGTTTTCGAAGTGTGAACGTGGGGATGCGTCAGGCGCTTGATCTCTATGCGAACCTTCGGCCTGCAAAGTCATTTGTGGGGGTTCCATCCAGATATCAGGATATAGACCTTGTTATTGTGCGTGAGAACACTGAAGGACTTTACTGCGGGATTGAGTCGATTGATGAGGCCCGCACCCGTGCCGAGAGCATTAATCTTATCACGCGTAAAGCATCTGAGCGAATAGTTCGATTTGCCTTTGAATATGCGCGCCGGGAAGGGCGAAAAACTGTTACAGCCGTTCACAAAGCCAATATTCT
>BDTI01000148.1 GCA_002923215.1 archaeon BMS3Abin16
AAGACGTCGGAGTTTGTAATCGCAGACCCAAACAGCCACTACTCCACAAATATCGCGGCTGAGATGTGCAATCTCAAGGTTGTTGAGCCACCGCACACCGGCTACCCTGAATACAAGGTAATTGCAGAATCATTCCAGGAAAAAATCGACGAGGTCCGAAAGGAACACGGCGAGCCAGCGCTCATCGCATGCACACACGCAGACCCCTATTACGGCAACATTGCCCCGGTGGAGGAGATCGGAAAGATCGCTCGTGAAAACGACATACCCTACATGGTAAACGCCGCTTACACAGGCGGGGTTCTACCAATTAATATGAAGGCGATGAATGCAGATTTTCTCACAGTTTCAGCCCATAAATCCATGGCGTCGCTGGGCCCGCTCGGATATTTGGTCACCAACTTTCACTGGGCGAAAAAAGCCTTTGCTACATCCACTGAAAAACCTGATTGGACGGGCCGTGCCTTTGGAAAGAAGATACCAAATATCTTTGGCTGCAGCGTAGGCGGCCTCCCCCTGATTAGCTCGATGATGACCTTTCCAAGTGTCAAAGAACGGGTGAAACGATGGGATGAGGAGGTTAAAAAGACGGATGCCTTTATCGATGAGATGGAGGACATTGGCGACATCATGCTTCTCGGTGAGCGGCCGCATCGGCATCATCTCCTGCATTTTGAGACTCCTGATCTCTGGGAGATATCAAAGAAACACAGGCGCAAGGGATTCTTCCTATCCGAGGACCTGGGTAAATGCGGGATCGTGGGCGTGCATAAGGGTCTTTCCAAGCATATTAAGATGAGTGTCTACGGCCTTTCCGACGAAGAAATCACCGCTGTTTTGGATTGCTTCCGTGGCATAATCAATAAATATACATAGCTCCTTAGTGTGTTGTGATGAATACTAGGCTGAAGGTTCTTTTTCTATTGGCCCTTGGGATAATGGGGGTCTATGTCATTCCTTCAGCGGTGGCACGATACAGCGGCTCGCACACGTGGGAGGTTAACGAGACCTCTGGAACAGTGGGGGTGAACTGTGTTGATTGCCATCTCTATATCAAGTCTGAGCTGAACGCATCTGTTCACACCAGGCAGGTGATGAACGCCCATGCTGCTGCCGCGGGAAACGCGAGTTATACAAGTGGGTGGCTGAATCTCACAATCGACAATACAACAAGCTATGGTGTTTGTCAAATGTGTCATTTGAATCAGCTTTCAGAAACTGGGTCGCACACTAAAATAACGGTTCGAGCCTGCACAGACTTGGACTGCCACGGAAACAACGCAACCACAAATAACACGGCCTATCCTGAGGGTGGTTTCGGGCCGAAGCTCGGCGGAAGCGACACGTCTGATCCTACAAACGTGCACATGCGGATTTTTAACCAGGTGAGCGGTTTTTCAAGCAGCTACAGTAACGAAACGGGCTCAGACTATAAGAAGGGATTTTATTTCTGTGTTGGCTGTCACACACAAGCAGACTTCGAAGTCACCAAAACCGGGACAGAGTCATATAATCATTCTGATTTCAACGCCGCAAAGAGACGGTATTTGTAAATTAGGGATGAAAGTATTAAATAGCAAAAAAACAAATCACAGGTAGGTGGATGTTGAAAGATGGTGGGTGAAAGAAACAAAAGATGGGCAGTTTTGATTGTGATTGTTTTAGTTGTGGCTAGTTTGAGCGGGTGCTTGGGGAGTGAGAAGCAGGATAATAATGAGCGTATTGATGGTTCTATAAATGTCTCGAATGAAATCGACTTGGCTTTTCAATCTTTATTTATTGCGGGTGACTTTGTAGACGAAGCGTATCGAGCCAGTAGAGAAGAAGACTATGATAAGACTATAGAATTATTCAAAAAAGCAAAGAAAAGCTACGAAAAATCACACAACCACTTTTCAGTGTTGTTGAACAAAACCGGTGACCCTAGAACAGATGAGTTTGTTTATTATTATTTTGAAGGCACAAAATTTTATGTTAAGGCTAGCGAAGCAGAAATAAAATATTTTGAATATAGGTCGATTGGGGATGTTGAAAACTCAGAAACGGCTTCTGATGAGGCAAAAGTGAACTATGCAAAGGCTAGGGAATTCCTCGAAAAAACTAGAGAAATTCTAGAAGAATTAAACGCCGAAGGCAAGACGATATGAAGAGAAATATTGCAAGATAAGGTGTAAGCTTTTAAAACCCTGCTGCTAATATCTATCTATGAATATTTTGGTCTTTGGCGCTGGCGCGATGGGCTCAGTGTTCGCAGGCTTTCTCTCAAAGGAAAACAATGTGACAGTCATTGGAAGAGCCGAGCATGTGGACGCGATAAATCAACATGGTCTTCAAATCACCGGCATCTGGGGCGAGCACATCTTCACCGAGATTCATGCCCACACGTCGGTTGCGAAAATACCGGTTGATGAGTCATTTGACCTGATTCTGGTCACTACAAAATCCTATGGCACCGTGCAGGCAGTAGATGAGATAAAACCCTTCATAGGCGAGGGTGCAGCCGTTATGTCCATGCAGAACGGGATTGGAAATGAAGACACTATTTCAAGTGCTGTAGGGGTTGAAAACACGATGGGGGGAATGGCGATATTCGGCGCGCGGCTCACCAGCCCCGGCTGTGCTGAGGTTACTGTGTTTGCAAGCGAATGCCGTGTGGGCGATCTAACTGTTGGTGTGACAAAGAGGGCTAATGAAATTGCAAATGTATTTTCGCAAGCCGGCATCCCCACCAAGGCGTCGGACAACATTATCCGGGACAAATGGATGAAGGTATTCTATAATGTTGCCTTAAACCCTCTCTCCGCAATTCTGCGGGTGCCCTACGGCGAGCTTGGGGAAAAAGGCGCGACTAAAGAAATCATGAAAAATCTTTTGGAAGAGGCCTTCACAGTGGCCGAAAAGCTGGGTGTTCCATTGAAATTCACCTGGTCTGAATACTATGATTATCTATTGGAAACGCAGCTTCCCCCCACTGCTTCGCATAAAAGCTCGATGCTCCAGGATCTTGAGCGTGGGCGCAGGACTGAAATCGACTATCTCAACGGCGCGGTTGTCGCTTTAGGAAAAAGGCTTGAAATCCCAACGCCGGTGAATGTTACGATTACAAATTTAATAAAAAGTCTTGAACGGTGAAGAGTGGAAAAATGGATCTTGCGAAGCTTGCTGCGGACCTGCGGGGTTATGAGGGTGTCATTCGCAAGAATGGCATCGGCTCAGTTGCGAGAGAAATAGGGC
>BDTI01000149.1 GCA_002923215.1 archaeon BMS3Abin16
AACCTGCTTGAATGTCTTTGTATGTGTGGGGTGATTTGGGGCTGATTTGGGAAAAGTGTTTAATAACATGCGGGGGGAGCTTGGACTGGTGTTTTTAATTGGAAAAGAAAGAGTCTGATGTTACAAGGACCCTCATGATCGGGCTTGCGATCGGGCTTATTCTTGGAGGGGTTATCGGATTTTTATACTCTAACACAACCGAAAGAGAACAATCATCTTCCAGTGCATTAGAAGCTGATCAAGTCAAGGTTACAGCAGAGGCATATATTAATCAAAATCTGCTTAATCCAGGCATAAGAGCGAGCATTGAAAATATCACAGAACGGTCTGGGTTGTATGAGCTTGATATCATGCTCACTGGCGGGGCTGAAAACCAGTTTGTAACCGCTCATATTTCAAAGGATGGCAAGCTGTTTTTCCCAGACCTAATAGATCTGACAGCTCCTGTTTCAACCCAGCCTTCAACATCCGCCGCCCCAGCTACCTCCCCAGCTTCTGATAAAGAAACTGATATGCGCGGGATAAATGATGATGACCCCTGGGCGGGAAATAAGGATGCCAAGGTTATTATCGTTGAGTTCTCTGATTTCCAGTGTCCATTCTGCAGACAAACCTATCCAACGGTAAAGCAGATAATAAAAACCTATGGCGATCAGATCCTCTTTGTCTACCGTGATTTTCCAATACATTCTCTCCACCCTCAGGCTGGAAAAGCTGCTGAGGCAGCTCAGTGCGCCTATGAACAGGATAGTTTCTGGGAGTATCATGACACACTGTTTGAAAAGCAAAATGACTGGGCAAGCGGCGGAGTCCCCAGATTTAAAAAGTATGCCGAGGACCTTGGCTTGGACACCGATGCATTTAACGAGTGTCTTGACACTGGCAGATACACGTCTGAAGTTGGTATCGACCTAAAGGATGGGATGTTTTTCGGTGTCTCCGGCACTCCAACTTTCTTCATAAATGGAAGGAAGCTTTCAGGCTCACAGCCTTTTTCAGCATTTAAGACGATTATTGATGAAGAGCTTGCAAAGACAGGCTGAGCAGACTTGATAGGGAGGGAATTTCAAAAGGATGTGTATCCATTTTTTAGAAGAAGGGTAACTGGGGAAGATATAATAATCATGGGATCAACTAGATTATTGGAGGTGAGATATATGAAGAAAGCAGTAATATCTGCGTTGTTTTCTCTGCTGATGTTTTCGTCGATTGCGGCTGCCGACACTGGCATGATGGACTCAGGACTTGGGATGGGCGGGATGCTTGCCATGAGTATCTACGGCCTGATATACATTGCAATCGCTGCTTTTGTGTTTTCAGCTGTCTTTTGGTGGACCTATAAATGGATGGTTAAAGACGCTAAGCTGTGAGTAAAAAAATTGTCTGAAATCAGGGTCTAATTATTTTCTGGCATGGACGTGGGGGAAAGAATGCCTCTTTAGATGAAGCCTTCCAAGATTTGGGCCTGATTTTGGTAAATTCATATATCTAATGGAAAAATCATGTGTTAATGTGGACAGGAAAAGCTCAAAAAAGGTTAAGCTCTTCATAGGAGTTGCGGTTATACTCCTCCTCTTAGGCATGAGCGCAAATAGTATTGGGGAGTTTCTCAATCCACTGAAGTTTGTGAGCGAGGTTACAGCAGAGCATGAAACATATATGAACAGAAGCGTGCAGGTTGTGGGATTTATAGTGGAAAGCTCATGGCAGCAGGTAGGGTCTAATTCCTATGTATTCAAGCTCACAGACGGAAACGCAACTGTTGATGTGGAATTCACCGGTGACGTTCCCGGAACCTTCAAGCCAGGAATAGGTATAACCGTTATTGGCACATTGGTTTCGCCTGACAAAGTAGCGGCCTACAAACTCCTTGCCAAGTGCCCTTCAAAGTATGAGCAGAGTATAAAAGACACCCTGGAGTCAAAGGAAAAACAGGGGTTAGCGAGCTAAGACCATGGCTGTCCAACTGGGTGACATCTTTTTAATTAGCGCTCTGATATTTTCCTTTGCCTCAGCCTTCGCGTGGGCTGGAAGGGAAGATAAAAACAGGCAACTAAGGCATTTGAAAAGATGGGGCCCCAGGCTTGCAGCCTCTTTTCTGACACTTTCACTGCTGCTTCTATCATATTATTTTATTCTGCCTGATTTCAACTTCCTCTATGTCTTTGACAGAGCCTCTGCAGCGACTCCAGGGGTTTATCGGCTCTCGGCAATGTGGGCCGGGCAGGCGGGAACCTTTCTCATGTGGGCATGGGTCATCATCATGTCAGCCCTTTTCATAGGTGAGAAGAAAGGGGTCAGCAGAGCCGTAACAAGAGAGGGGGTGGCCGTCATCCTTCTGGGCGGGGCGTTTTTTACATTCATGGCTTTTATGGCAGGGCCCTTCAACCCTACAATGAGTCGAATAGGTGGGGAGGCTTTCGGCAGCGGCGTATCGGTGAAGACGGTTCTTGAAGGCTACAAAAGCGCCAGCTTCTATGTAGATGGTAAAGGATTTGTAGATG
>BDTI01000150.1 GCA_002923215.1 archaeon BMS3Abin16
TACTTGATAAGATCAGTGGCGAGCTAAATTTTTTGGGAGAGGTAGTGGTTGCGATAAAAAACCTGCCCACAATAAAAGAAGGATACACCGTGGTTCTTGCAGGCATGCCAAACGTTGGAAAATCATCGCTTCTCCGGGGGCTCACACCTTCAACGCCTGAGATACAAACCTATCCCTTCACCACAAAAAACATCCTCGTAGGCTACATCCCGGTTGGACCACGTGAAATCCAGATAATCGACACACCCGGCATACTTGACCGCCCGCTTAAAGACCGAAACCCAATTGAAAAACAGGCTATACTCGCGCTTCGAGAGCTTGCAGACATCATCCTATTCATCTTCGACCCAACTGAAACCTGCGGCTACCCTCTGAACTCGCAAATCAGCCTCTACCGTGAAATCGAATCTAACTTTCAACGTGTAAATCCGATTCTGAACAAATCAGACATTACAAGTGAAAAAACAGCCCGCAATGTTGAATTAGAAATAGGTAAACCCGCGTTGAAATGCTCAGCCATAGAAAACGATGTTGATGAAGTTAAAAACTTTATCCTTCAATCCTCGAAAAACAGACTGTAGTCAGGTTCTTCCATTGGCGCGTATGTGCCCCAGATTACGAAGCTTTCTTTTTTGGGTTTGCCACCAAAGAGTTTTTTGATCTTTATTGTGGCCACATCGGACAGAACCATTACATTGTCAAAATGTCGCTCAAGCTCGTCGGTTGCGAGATCCGGGGCAAGTGTTATAATGCTTGTTACGTTCCACCGTCTGAATCCTTCAACTTGTTTTTTCACAAGATCCAGGATTTCATCGGTGTTCTGATATTTCGCAAGGTCGGTGTAGATGTCGAGAACTATTCTTTTATGCACATCTTTAGAGTGTTTCTTCACATCAGCCACAACAGCCTGCTTCACCTGTATCAGGCTTGTTGAGATGATCTGGCGATCGTCTTTTTTGATCGGAATATGCACAACATTGTCTGTGTGCGTGCTCAGGTAGAGATCGATTATTGAAAGATTCTCTTGACTGTCACTTACGCGGTTGAAAAGATCCAGCAGGTCCTTTGATGACACACGTGACGTTGCGAAAATCCCAGGTTCACCCTCCTTCAAACCTTCTGAGATAAACATGAAGAGGACATCGTTTTTCGCACGCCGCTCCTCAGTAAGAAACAAGGTGGATGTGCCCTTGATAAACCCGCCGTAAAGCACTTCATCAAGCTCTTTTACACCGCTTGGAACCACATTTAAGACATCGGCGCGGGTAAATCCATAGAGTGAAAGCCTGGTTTTAACCTCTGTTTGAACCGCCTCGCGAAGCAGCATGCGGTTAAAAGGAAAGGTGTCTCCAAGCCCCTTAATATAGAGCCGCAGATACTTTAAAAAACCCTTTCTACCAAGCTCAGCCGCCAGGTTAATTCTCACACCCTCCTCTGTAAAGATGATGTTTTTAAAGAACTCATCGACAGCGACCAAATTTTTAACCAGGCTGCTGTAATCCTCAAGGGAGAGAAAAGGCTTTATAGCATCGTTTATCCGGGTGATTGTGGTCTCCAAAAGCTTGGTGTAATATTTGTCAGCCTTGAAATCCTTTGCAAGCTCAGGAGGGAGGAGCAGGAGTTTTTCGCCAAGGAGTTTTTCAATCTCAGCTTTCACATCATCGTCAAAGGGCACAACGGGCACGCCTCCACGGTTTGCGGCAGAATCCATTTTATACAGCATTGCAACCGCAGCCGCAGACCTTGCCTTCTCATTCACCATGCTCAGATCAAAGGTTCGCTCAGGAGCATAGAACCTGGCCTTCTCAAGATCAGGGTCAATGTCCTTATAGGATTCTACAACATCGTCCCACATCTCCTCAAGGACATCTGTTCTGAAAAAATGCCCGGCCACATGGTTGAGTAGATCCATAATATCTTTTTTCTCAGTATATTCTTTAACGCGGAGTGTTGTTGTGGAATAGACATCGGCGATAAGGATTGTGAAGTATCCGAAAAAGACTAGGCCGAAGAATGGGAACTGGGACAGCAAGCCTTCCGGAAACTGAATGTACATAACAAAAACAGTGATAAAGACTCCGAGGCCGGCGAAATAGGAAAGCGTTGTAATCACACCGCGCTCCATAAGCTCCTCAAAACCTTTGTGCGTGCGCCTTAGAAATGTAAAATAGAAGAGGAAGAAGATGCCGATCAGTGTGAGCGGGAAAAAGGGGTATCTCCCCAAAAACACATCCAGTGTTGTTGTCTTACCCTGTGTAAGAATCACCAAGAAAAAGATTGTAAAGAACAGGGAAAAAATCGACACGGCATATCGAGCAATGTCCAGGGGATTGGGTTGCACCTTAACATTCAGGTCTCTCGTGAGCTTTCTAATATCAAGGGTCGTTGTAATATAGAAGAGCATTGAAAGACCAAAAAAGACACTGAAAAGGATTTTATCCGTAAATTCAAGGGAGTGCCATAAGACAGCGGCAACAGAGAGGATATAGAATGACAAAGCGAGGTGCGCTGTTATTTCAGCTTTAATATAGTTCCAGTATCCAAGCGTGGTTTCACCAGCAAAAGTCCGTGTATATAGAAATAGGATTGCCGCCGGAACAAAGAGAACGGCGCTTATCACGAGTGCCCAGCCTGGGATCGCAACGACAATCCCTAAATCTTTGAGTGTGAAATAAAGTGAAATCGAAAGGAAGGCAAGTGTAAGCGCCGTCGCTATACGGATAGGGTCAATCGGTAGATATGCCTTCCACTTAGGCTGAATAGCAGAAGGATAATCAACCACAAACCTCAGAAATTGGGTAACCGTTACAATAGACAATGCAGCGTAAAAAAATACATAGTAATAGAGAGCATTTAGCACTTCAGAGGAGGGGACATTAAGGAGGATGAAAATAGTTATCAAAACAGATATAAGGTACGATAATCCTCCAACGCTCCCTATTAAAAATGGTCTGTATACAAATCCCAAATCAGAATATCGCCCAGATACAATTTTAATTAAAGAAATAAAGTAGAAGAAAATCACCAATGTGAGGGCGACATAAGGGAAAAGCACTCCAATATTACTTTTAGGGAAAGGGATGCCAGTTAGAAGTTTCACTGAAAAAAAGATGAATAACGGAAAACCTGTAAAAGCAGGAATATACTCTCTTTTGAATATGTTCAATGATTTCAATATCGGAGCTGCTAGATTATATGTCGTTAATAGAACTAAAAAGTGAGATAGTATATCAAAAAAGATGATGAGTATAAGGTATGTGGTCGGTACACCAATTTGAGAGAATCTGTAGAGAAGTAAAGACAATGAAATCGCTAAAACTGCCCCCCAATTATTCCCATAAATTATGTTGTCCCAAATCCCGGAATGGATACTCTTTTTCGTTTCTTTCATCATTGCATACAAAGCAGCATGGTATTGAGATTGTAAAATGATATATAGAAGGATATATGAAGGGAATTCAAACAAAAATCTGCTATAAATGCCTCCAGCCATGGTTAAATAGAGTTTATTGCACTATTATAAACCTATTGTTTTTTGTATCTTTTTAATATGATCTTTTTAAGAATGGAATAATCTAGTGTCTTAAGATGATTCAACTCTTCAAGAGAAAAAAGGTCTGATACAATGCCGACCCTAATGAGATGATACGTTTTTTCCGTTTTTTTCCCGGTTTCATACAAAATTTTTGTCAGCACATCTGAATATTCAAAAAAGTTCTTACATTTTTCTTCGATGGTTTTTACATATGATTCTAGTCCCTTTCCGTGTACAGCATATTCAGCAGCAGATTGCCCTGCGATATCACCACATAATATGCCGGGTAGGAAGCCCTCCACAAAAGGCTTGAGGTTCTGATTTGCCGCATCACCAACAAACAAAATATTTCCGTAATGCCATTTTTCAGTTTGAGGGAGAAAAGGAACCAATCCTTCTTTTTCCTTAATGATTAAATTCTCGCCACCCAAAAGATTGTTTACTTCAGGCAGTTCTAAGAAGTTGTCGTAAAATTCCTTAATAGAATCTTTTTTAAATAGAGCCGCCACCCCCACATTGGCCCTATTATTGGAAAGGGGAAAGATATACCCATATCCCCCTGGAGCAAAATCTCCGAAAAACATATAATCCAGATTAGAGTTTACTTTCACGCCACTTAATTCAAAACTATAAACATACCCTGTTTTTTCTAAATCAACTTCAAAGCCCAGCAGGTTCAAGACAGTTGAGTCTACACCATCTGCAGCAATCACGACTTTTGGCTTAATTTCCGTTTCTACATTATTTGTTTTTACTCTAACAGTAGATACATGGTACCCTTCACGAGTTTCAACGTCGATAAGCTCGGTGTCCAAGAGTAATTTTGCACCAGCTTTTACTGCGTTATCCGCTAGCCATTTGTCAAACTTTTCCCTATTTATTGCATAACCGGACCACATCCCCCCTTTTCTTTCGATTGTTATGTCATCTACATTGAAAGAAATTCCATCTATCTTCCAGAGCAGCTGGTCTTTTGGCATTTTAAATGGCAGATGAGATATGAGATAGCTTCCAATACCCTCAGCACACTGCACCGGCACACCAACTTCCTTCTTTTTGTCTATGAAAATAGTCTTAGCCCCACCTTTGGCTGCAGCCCACGCCGCACTTGATCCAGCCGGCCCTGCACCAACCACCAGAACATCACATTCAATAGTCAATATACGTTGTCTCCCTGAAGTCAATTGACACTCTTTCCACTTAACTGCCTTAAAATGGCATCTATGTCAGTCTTTTTATCTAGCTCAGTTATAATTTCTGCAATCAAGTCTAGATCGTCATTGGTTAGTGATTCAAAGACTCTCTCATATAGATAGGAGAGTCGTTTGTCAAATTTTTCCCGGACCATAGAATCATAGTTCTGCAACAGTCCGAGGTCTTCTTCAAGTGCCCGCTTAATAGTTTGTCCTGCATAATAGCTGCTAACTATTGCCGAGGTCATCCCATATCCAAAAAATGGATCCAATAATCCTGCCGCCTCGCCGATAAAAACCAGGTTTTCACTAACAAGAGAGTCAAGATCAAAGATTTGACCTTCGCCAAAGAATGGCGTCGAATCTTTCCCAATCAAATCGGATACACTGGGATGTTTTAACATAAATGCTTGAAATGCGTCTTTAGCTTTTTGCTTCATATGCTCGGAGTCAATCACTATGCACGCCGTGGAAACCCCACTCTCCCCTGTTATAAGATAAAAATAACCTCCCGGTAACAGCTCAGCGTCAAAGTAAACGTTAGATGAATTAGGGTTTGTGTAGTTTTCTCCCGTAAGCCCATATCCGATCTTCTTTCGGCCTTCTGATTTTTTAGTGACAAATCGGTGAAACATTGAATTACCGCCGTCAGCAGCGATAACAACACAGGGTTTTATTCGTTTAACGTCTCCATTTATCTTGACAGTTAGAGAATCAATCTTTCCATCTTTCTCTAAAACATCCTCGATTTTTGAATTACAATAGACCCGGCAACCTGCCTCTTCCGCCTTTGCAACCGTATCCACTTCGAAGGAATCGCTATCAGGACCTCGCTTGAAGAAATATTCAGGTGAAGAGGATTCTAATTGAAAGTAGTTTCCAGAGGGCGGGTGCCACCGTGACGTGTAAACACGGTTTTCTACCTTTAGATTCAGCTCTTCAATTATTTTCGAAAGTTCGCCATCTGCGGATGCATCTAGTTTAGTTTTTGTATGGCTTCCAACAGCCGTGTTTTTTTCCAGAAGTATTGTGTTCAACCCGTTTTTTGCACATATCAAAGAAACAACAGATCCTGCCGGCCCTGCCCCCACTACTAAAACATCGCATTCAATTGTCAAGCACTTAGCACCTCAGGACTGATTTTAATCATAAAACAATATATAAATCCTTTGCCGAAAATGGAAAAATAAACGTCGAAAACAGTGTTTTTAGGAAAAAATTTTCACCACACCCCCCCATTCTTACTAAAAAGCCAGGAAATCAAGCTACAAACCACTGCCAAAACTTTTGAAAGTTCCTTGGAGAACACTCCGCCAGACTATAATATAAACCCAGAATGTGTAAGTTGATCTACAAACAAAAAGGCAAAAATAAAATCACTTCTCAGCAATCCTTTGCAGAACGTCTTTGATGCCCTTCAAGAGCACTGTATTCTCGCTTAGAATGCCGGTGTGTTCGTTCAGAATGCCGGACTGTTCGCTTAGAATGCCCGTGTGTTCGTTCAGAATCCCTGTGTGCTCGCTTAGAATGCCGGACTGTTCATTTAGAATCCCCGTATGATCCCTCATTATACCGATACCCACATCAAGCTTCTCGCCAATCTCCTCCCACTCGGTAGAAGCTATCTTAACAAACCTAGGCGGCAGGTCAATGTCCCTGGAGACCTCCCGCTTAACAACACCTTCGATCTCAGCCCCAATAGCCTCTGTCTTCTTCTCAACATCCTCAAAAAAAGAGTCTATTACATCATTCGCCCCTTCGATGATGACCTTCACAGTGCCGTCTATGTCATTAAATACAAAGCCCCTGAGCCGCTGAAAATTGGCAAGTTCTGTGATAAGCTCTCTGAGCCCAATGTCCTGAACTTTCCCCTGGATTACAACGTTATAGCGGTTAACCTGAACCTGCATAGAGTATAAAAAAGCAGTTCAAGAGTATTTATATCTTTCTTTATGTTCACCTTCCCCTGATAGGCTCTAGAAAGTTGAATTTTCGGCTATATTCAAGTATAAATTTCAGAGCATACATGACAAAAACGATTACAGCGCACACCGCCATGTTGCAGACGGCAGTTTTTGTCTCCGTCTAAACCTTTTACTGTATTAACCCATCCAATAAACGCAGGGTTATGTTTGTTTAAAACAGTTTGTTTCCGCGATGGAAAAATTTAAAAATAGAAAATAACATTAGTTCTATTAGGTGTATATGCATGACAGATAAAAAAGATGAGAAAAAAGTGTATGAACAGTTGAAGATGCTCTGGGAGCAAAACATCAAGCCCCACATACTCTTCATAGTCCTTAGGACACATGAGGACGGGGAGTTCTACAGGGGAAAATGGTTTGTGGACCAAGGTTATAATCTTACCGAAGTCTACGACGCCATCGAGATCCTGGTCGCTAAAGGCGACCTAACACGGCAGGGGAAAAAAACAAGGATAACACCAAAGGGACGTAGGACACTCAAGCATGTAGACGAGGCCATCGAAAGAACCTCAGCAATCATAGGCTAGAGGCGCGGATGGAGGATCTGTTCTTTTGCCATAGACCAAGTGCACTGAGACATCTGGAAAGGATGACGCCTGCAGATTGATTTAAATATGTCTAAAAGGAGAATTATATAGTTTCAACTAGCCCTCATAGCTAAAAAGCAGCCATAGAGGGTTAGGAGACGATAGTAGGTGAATGCATGGTTGTGCGCTACATATTAGCTGTTTCTGTCCTGCTTCAATTTACTGCAGCTTTTTTAGCTTTGAAACTGATCCGAGTTACAGGGAGACGCGCGGCATGGATATTGATTGCAGCAGCCATTCTTCTCATGGCTGTCAGGCGCAGCATCACATTATACCGACTAGCCTCTGGACATGTGCTCCTCCAGCCCGACCCGACTGCGGAATTGGTCGCCCTGGTCATATCGGTGCTTATGGTGGCTGGGATAGCAAAGATTAGTTCGCTTTTTCTCTCCATCAAACAGTCGGAGGAGGCGCTGCGGGAGTCTGAAGAGAAATTTAGAGGTCTTGCTGAGAAGTCTCCCAACATGATCTTTATCAACATGAAAGGAAGGATCGTGTATGCTAATGAGGCTTGCCAGGAGATACTTGGATACAGAAGAGAGGAGTTTTACTCTCCTGATTTTAATTTTCTCAGCTTGATCGCCCCGGAATGCGCGGATCTAGTTAAGGCAAATTTCGAAAGACATGCAAAGGGGAGGGAGGTGCCTCCAGTTGAATATACGCTTATCACCAAAGAGGGTAAAAGAATCGTGGGGCTGCACACGACAAAACTGATACGATACGAAGGCGAAAGTGCTGTTCTCGGCATAATCGCTGACATCACCGAGCGCAAGCGGGCTGAAGAGGAACTGCGCAGAGTAAACCGGGGACTCAAGATGCTCAGTGCATTCAACCAGACATTGGTGCGCACCATGGACGAGCCCAGTTTACTGCGCAACACATGCCGCGTTATAGTTGAGGTCGGGGGATATCGATTTGCCTGGATCGGATTCGCCGAATCTGATGAAGAAAAGACTGTGCGGCCGGTGGCACAGGCAGGCTACGAGAAAGGCTATCTCGATACAGTACACATTGTTTGGTCAGATACTGAACAAGGCCGCGGCCCCACAGGCACAGCTATCCGCACAGGTAAATCGATTGTTTGTAAAAAGATGCTAACTGATCCGCGGTATTCTCCATGGCGCTCTGAAGCGAGCGAGCGCGGATATGCATCGTCGATTGCCCTTCCTTTGATTGCTAGAGACCAAACCCTTGGAGCATTAAACGTTTATGCAAGAGAGCCGGATGCCTTTGACTCAGAGGAGGTAAAGTTACTAGTGGAACTGGCAGACGATCTGGCCTATGGCATCATGGCACTTCGCACGCGCGCTGAGCATGAGCGCTCTGAAAAAGCATTGAAAACAGCCTGGCAAGAGCTGAAAAGCCTGGACGAGTTGAAAAGCAACATCATCACAAATGTGGGTCACGAGCTGCGCACTCCACTGACCATAGCCAACTCTGCCCTGGAGCTTGCAAGTGACGAAGAAGACCCAAAAGAAAAGAACATGCTTTTGAAGATGGCTGAAAATGCGCTTTCGCGACAGAACATTGTTGTGGAAAATCTCATAGAGGCTGCGAGCATGAAGCCTCATAAGATGAAGTTACCACCTGCTCCAGTGAACATGGATCAAATCATAACCTTAGTATGTGATGAATTCATACGTACACTTAAAAAACATGATCTAACGATAGAGCTCAGAGTAGAGAAGGAGCTGCCCCTTGTTAAAGCGGACAACACAAAACTTAAACTCATCTTGCGAAACCTCCTGGAAAATGCGATAAAGTTCAATAAAAAAGGCGGGAAGATAGTCCTCAATGCAAGGAAAAAAGATGGCGTGGTAGAGGTCTGTGTGAGAGATACTGGCATAGGTATTCCGAAGGATGGATGAGCAAGAGAAGATCTTTGACCGCTTGTATCAAATGGACAGCTCCACAAGCAGGGTCTACGGAGGCATCGGCATGGGGCTTGCAATAGCCAAAACGATAGTTGAAGGATTCGATGGAAAATTGACAGTGTCAAGTGAACCTGGGGAGGGGAGCAGTTTTTGCTTCACCCTGCCGATCTATGAATGATGAGCAAGGGCTTATCCTATACTTGAAGGCCGATTAGATATAGGATATAGATGATAATTCCACTTATGAGAATATTGTAGACAGCAGTTGCTTCAGCCTTTTTTCGTTTCCAACAAACCGCACCCACACCATTTATCATGCTAAATAATATTATCTATATAGATATAAATAATTTTTCCAACTCCAAAAGTCCCCCATGCATTCCGAATGGCTGAAACCTGTATTTATGCTCCGTTGTACATTAGCCAAAGGATTAGAAGGGCTGCGCCAAGATTTATGAGGATATTTTGGACTGCACTATCTTGAGCTTCCCCTCGCTTCCATAGATGATGACCCATACTCACACACCACAGGAGAATTGAGGATTATAGTTTATAAATCTTATTGTTCACCGCTGCCTGGGCGTGAAGATAGATTATCGCCAGGCGTTCAGACGCGTTTGATAAAAACTGTTTCAACCGACTCTTATTCCAGGATTCAAGCCGGGATGTGATGTCTTCCTCATCGCCCAGAGCCAGTTTCGACACCTCCCTCGGTGAGATCAGGTTTCCGCAGAGCCCTGACAGAAGAAGATAGCTTTTTCGGCCGCTGAGATCGCTGATGTCTTCAAGTAGGCTGATGAGCCTGTCAGACTCCCTGAGTATAAGCCCAAGCCTGCGATCCAGGTTTCGCTGATACCTGCTTAGAGACTCGCCATTTAGTAGGTGCCTTGCCGCAGTTTTCCCAGCCACATCACCGCAGATTATAGCAGGGAGAAAGCCCTCAACCAGGGGTTTGATATTTTGAGACGCCGCCTCACCTGCGAGGAGCACCGACCCATATTGCCTCCTCAGACTCAACGGCTCAAAGGACACGGTCCCGCTCTTCTCCAAGACCGGTCTGCCGTCTTTAAGCTGAGCCTTCACACGGGGGAGAGCGACAAAATCCTGAAAGCACTGCCTGAGGTCTGCATCAGATGCGATTGTACCAACGCCGATGTTCGCCCGATTATCTGAGAGCGGGAAGATGTGGGCGTAGCCGCCGGGCGCGAAATCACCGAAATATAGCTGATCCAACTCTGGAGACTCAAGGGTAACTCCTTCATATTCGTAGACAACGGCCTGCCCCATCCGGGCATCAGACACCCGCTCACCAAGCGTTTCGAGAACACGGGACCTTGCTCCGTCAGCTCCGATCATGACCTTAAAGTCAACCTCAATTATTTCATCTTTCTTTCTGATCTGCGCCCGTCCGCCGCTCCATGATTTGTCCAAGGTTGCATCAATAAACTCGGCTGACATAATTAGGTCAGCACCTGAATCGACAGCCCTCTGAGAAAGCCATTTGTCAAAGGCAGATCGGTCTATCGCATAGCTTGACCAGGGCCCTCCCCTCCGAACATATGAGACTTCGTCCACAATGAATTCAAGACCCTCAATACTATGCTTAAGCAGATTTTTCGGTGTTTTAAAGGGCAGATAAGGTAGCAGATAGCTACCTATTGCGCCTGAACATGTGATTGGAACACCGATCTCAGGCTTTCGCTCAACAACGATTGTCTTAAGCCCTGCAGCCCCGCATGCCGCAGCCGCGCTGCAACCGGCCGGCCCTGCTCCAACAACCAAAACATCACATTTCATTTCTCTTTGGCATGGACTAAAGGCTTATAAAAATATATCCATCGCCCAACAGTTTTTCAACTCCTCCTCTGGCTCTGGTTAAAATATCTGGCCACCCCTTTTACAGATGATGCCTGCGGCCTGCCCCATTTTTGGTTAGTGGCTAGGGATTGGGGCAGGCTCTGAGGTCTTCAATAGTCCTGTAAGCGTAGGAGTAGATGCAGAGATCCTCGCCGCAACTGCACTCGTGGAAGCTGCAGGTCATGCAACCCCAGAGATTTGCCTTGAGATTGAGTTTTTTCATCTTCACAGACCTCAAGAGAGTTTAACTGTCATTGATTAAACCCCACATCTTATTTGAAGAATAGTTCAATTTTATTTAAAAAAACAGTCAACCCCCATCCTGAATAATGAAAAATATCTATCTTCCCAAGATGCTTCCGAATCTGGTTTTTATCCTGCTAAAGACACCTTCTTCTTCAAACTCCATCTCCCGGCCTATGAGAGATGATGAAAGACGCAGAACTTCCCGTGAAACCCTGGCCGTGTGGAAGCGTGTGACAAAAGGCACCTCATAGGCAAGGGCGTCTTTAACCTCCTCGGAATCAGGCACAATAGAGATCACATGGGCGTCCAGCGTGCTTTCAATCTCAGCAACCGAAAGCTCTCTGGGCTTGTCCTCCACACGGTTCACAATCACGCCGATAATCTTTGCGCCCATGCGCTCTGCAAGTATCTTCATCTTCAGTGCGTCTGAAACCGATGAAACCGTGGGAAGCGTGACAATCAAAACCTCCTGCCCCTCGTCCATAACCATCGCTGCGTCCCGGCCTGCAGGCGCGTCGATAACAAGGATCTCAATTTCACTTGGCACTTCTTTAAGCGCGGTTTTAAGCATGTCCATGTTCCGCTCGCTGAACCCGTCCAAAGTTATGCCTGCAGGAATTACTTTTACACCCTCAGGCCCCTCGTAGAGCACGTCTTCAATGCTGAGCCTGCCGCTGAGAGTGTCGATAAGCGCCACAGGCGGGTTACGAATCCCCATGATGATTTCAAGATTTGCCATCACAACGTCGGCGTCAAGTACAGCCACGTTTTTCCCAAGCCTCGCAAGGGAGACGGCGATGTTTGCAGCAAGCGTTGTCTTACCAACTCCACCCTTGCCGGATGCCACTACAATTGTGCGTGTCACTGTTCGCCTCCACCCGACTTTTTCATGACCTCAATTCCCGGCAGCGGCTGATCAGAGAGAAATGAAACAGTGGCCCCGCCGCCTGAACCAATATATGATATCTTGTCTCTGAGCCCTGCCCGTTTTGCAACGGTTGTGAGATGGCCGCCTCCGATAACTGAAAGCGACTTTGAATCCGCTATTGACTGTAAAATCGACTCTGTCCCCAAGCCGAAGCCATTTATCTCAAAGACGCCTGCAGGCCCCTTTGCGATGACCACGCTTGCATCTTTTATCGCCTTGGAAAATACCTTCATCGTCTCAGCCCCTATGTCCAGCGCCTTTTTATCTGGAAACCCATCAACAGATGCTTCAGACCTGCCGCCATTGTCTTCAAAGGCAAGGTCAACTGGCAGCTCGATCTGTCCTTTAAACCGCTTCAAAAGCTCCCCGGCCTCAGACACAAGCTCATTGTATCCCAGGTCTTTTACCATGTCTCTGTTCGCGCTGCCAATGTCTTTTCCAGAGGCCATGAGAAATATTAGCGCAGCAACGCCTGAGAGCAACACCTTGTCTGCGACACCCTTTAAAAGCACGTTTTTCGTAATCAAAAAGGAGTCATCTGCCTTGGCTCCGCCTAGGGCAAAGACCTTTGGCGTCTCTTTTGACTTGAGCACCTTTGTAAGCGCGGTTATCTCTCGCTCCATGCTTGGCCCGATGCAGCAGGGGAGAACCATTGGAAATCCTACAACCGATGGCTGCGCCCTATGTGAAACTGCAAAGGCGTCGTTAACATAGAAGTCCACATAGCTTGAAAGCCTTCGCACAAGATGGGTCTTGGCCTGCTCGATGGGCGGCCTCCCACATATCCTTTTTGAGACTTCTTCAGAGCAGAACCTCATGTTTTCAAGCACTAAAACCTCACCCGGGCTAAGGCTGTCTATCCCTTTTTTCGCGCATGATCCGAAGACATCATCAATATAGCTTACCCTGCCCTTAACAAGGCGGTTTAAGACCTCGCTATGCCGCCGCAGGGTTGTGAAATCCCCTTTGCCCGGCCTGGACTGATGGGCAATAAGAATTACCTTTGAGTCTTTAAGCCGCTCCAGAGTCTGCACATAGCCCTTGATACGGCTGGTGTCCAGTATCTCGCCGCTCATGGGGTCAAGAGGCGAGTTTATGTCCGCTCGCAAAAGAACCTTCTTACCTCTGAGATCAAAGTCGTCGAGAGTATGTAGCCCCACTGCCATGCCCCCCATCTCGAACTACATCCTTATAATATTTATTGAACCCTTTTTCAAGCCTTTTTCAGTTGTTTGCCGATATCAGGGATTCCGCTGTTTGCAGAAGCAGGCTGAAATCAACAGGCTTTGTCAGATGATGGTCCGCGCCGGCGTATTCACGGCTGCGCTTTTGGTCCGCGGGATCAGATTTCACTGAGAGCATGGAGATTGGAATATCCGCGGTCTTAGGATTGTCTTTAATCGTTTTCGCAGTCTCCCAGCCATCCATTCCAGGCATCATGATATCCATGAAAATGAGATCTGGCCGTTCTTTTTTCACGATCTCAAGGCATTCCTCCCCGCTGTATGCCTCCCTCACAGAATACCCGTTCTTTGACAAAACGTTTTTTAAGATAAAGAGGATATCATCTTCATCATCTACGATTAGTATCATTTTCGGCATTATGGACACTCCTATTGTATTATTTGGGCCTCGGAAGTCTTATATAATTTCTTTCAAAATAAGTTGAACGTGGTTCTATGGACATGTCAGAATTGAGAGCTGAGATCGACAGGATTGACTCTGAGATAATTAGGCTTCTGAAAACCAGGTTTGATGTGGCGCGAGAGATCGGCGAGGCAAAGAAAGGTCTTGATCTGGAGGTTGAGGACCTTAGCCGTGACAGACTTGTGCTTGAAAATTACAAAGAAAATGCGGGCAACGAGCTGGATGAAGATTTTATAGAAGAGCTGGTATCACTGATTCTGCGATATAGTAAAGAGGTGCAGAAAAAATGAATCACCGCCTCGCTCTTTTAGGTCCGAAGGGAACTTTTACAGAAGAAGCGGCGCTCACGGCTGACCCGGAGGCGGAGAGGATTTATTGTCAAACCATTGAAGAGGTCTTTGAAACCGTTGCAGCGGGCGGCGCTGAAAAGGGGATTGTGCCTGTGGAAAACTCACTTGAAGGCAGCGTCTTCGCAACACTTGAAAAGCTCCTTTCAACAAATGTTTCCATCTGCCGCGAGGTTGTCCTTGATATCAGCCACTGCCTGATGGCTCTCCCAGGAGTCGACGTGAGCGAGATAAAAGAGGTGGTCTCTCATCCGCACGCCCTTGCCCAGTGCAGGAATTTTCTAAAATCCATGCCCGGTGTTAAGACCCGGAATTTTCCCTCAACTGCGGAGGCTGCAAGGGAGGTTGCGGCCAAAAAGTTACTGTCAACTGCTGCGATTGCACCGCGCATTGCCGCAAAAATCTATGGGTTAAACATCCTCCGAGAGGGTGTGCAGGACGAGGAGCACAATCAGACCAGGTTTTTTGTGATCTCAAACAACTGCCCGGAAACAGCGGGGCATGTGAAGACCTCTATTGTTTTCGGGCTTAAAGACCGCCCCGGCGCGCTCCATGAGATCCTCGGCTACTTTGCAAAGGCCAAAATCAACCTTACAAAGATCGAGTCCAGACCTACGAAAAAAAGCCTGGGCGACTACATATTTTTCATCGATTTCATGGGCGCAGCAGATGATAAGAAGATTGGAAGCCTCCTGGCAACGCTTGAGAGCCACACATCATATTATAAGGTGCTTGGAAGCTATTCAGTAGGATAGGGGGCGGCGTGGAATTATGGTTTTCGGCCGGTTGCTTCGAGGAGAGGGAAAGGCGCGTTTTAAGTGTGTTTACACTGAGTGCGGGAGCCTGTGCTGCAAAAAGAACCTGGTGGTTTTGAACGAGGATGACGCCGCGGCCTTCGAAAGACTTGGAATAAACATTGCCGAGGCAACAGTGAACATGGGTCTCAACGAGTTTCTCAGCCTTCTTGGCAGCAGCCAGATAAAGCAGCTTGAGGGTCTCGAGGTTGTATGTCTTACAAAAGACAGTGATGGCAACTGCGTCTTTCTGAATCTAGAGGAGGGCGGCTGCAAGATCTACGATGATCGCCCCTATTTTTGCAGGGAGTTTCCCTTCAAATTTTCAAAGGGAGGGATAAAGAAAAAAGACCCTATCTGCCCAGGGCTTGGGCAGGGTGAGGAGATGGATGTTTCAACATTGAAAGATGTGCTCGGCCTCAGCAGGCTTGATGTGAAGCCTCCTCTGCTTGTGGGTGATGAGTCGAAGCTCAAGACGTCGAAGGCGCTTATGGGCATGGTCTTTCGGCTGATGCGATGATATCTGTTATCATCCCGGTTCTAAATGAGCAGGCCCAGGTTGGAGGTCTTCTGCGCTATCTGACAGATGTGGAGGGGGATTTTGAAACTATCGTGGTGGACGGCGGGAGCATGGATAAAACCATAGATGTTGCGAGGGAATATGCCACAGTTATAGCGTCGAAAAGGGGCCGTGCAGTTCAGATGAACACCGGCGCAGGCCGGGCAAATGGAGACATTTTACTATTTCTTCATGTAGACTGCCTGCCTGAAAAGGATGCCTTTTCAGAGGTTGAAAGTATTATGAAGGATTTCAGAGTGGCCGGAGGGGCGTTGAAGTACGATATCGACGATCCTTCGCCCCTATATCGAAATCATATGTTCTGGTCGAATCTTCGCGCCCGGCTCGCAGGAATCTATCTCGGCGACCACGGCATCTTTGTGAGGAGAACGGTGTTCGACAAGGTAGGGGGATTTCCAGCCCAGCCTCTCATGGAAGATGTGGAGCTATGCAAAAAGCTTAAAAAAGAGGGCGGCCTCGTGCAGGCAAAATCAAAGATCACCTCGTCACCCCGGAGATTCAAGCAAAAAGGCTTCACCCGCACCGTGCTCCAGATGCAGGCGAACAGGCTGCTCTACGCAATAGGAGTCCCGGCCGAAAGACTTGCAAAACACTATGGAGATGTGCGATAGTTACTTCAAAACCCCTGGGGCGATGAGTGAGAGCCGTGCGCGTCCTATGTTTAGCTGGCTTCCCTTTTTGCTTGCCGCCGGATAGCCTCCTCCAGAGTTATCTCACCCTTGACAACTGCCTCTGCAAGCTCCTTAGACACAGTTAAATGTCTGCTTTTCTTTCTACTCTCACGCTGCATATTTCGAATCTCCCCCGGAGTTGTTGACACAGTGATTTTTTCTCGCAGCGGCCTGCCTTTTTTCAAGGCGATTCTTCGGGCTGATAACACGTCTTTTGAAACACCCAGTCTACGGCTCTCAGCCCTGGGACCAGTGGTTTTTTCCTCTGAGACAATCTCGATTTCACAGCCTAGATTTGCCTGTATGCCTGCGATTATACGGTCCCGATAGACACCACCCGCTGAGCCGATTCTGACCACAACCCGCGGAGATTCAAAGCGCAGCATCAAGTCTTTTACAACCCTCCAAACATCTTCCGGCGCGTTCAGGAGGTCTTGAAAGAGTAGGCGCCGATTCCCGATTGCCGCGATTCCAATGTTTTTTCCTGGGTCGATTCCAATGCTCACAAAGTCGTATTTTTTCACAAGCCCAGATCTGCGTAGAAGTGCCTCTCTCACCGCGGCTTGAGCTGACAGGGCTGAAACTACACAGGGAGATTCAATTCTCTCTCTTTCACCTTCGCTTGTTATCACAACATCAACGTTGGGCGGGACCGTGTCCCCTGGGCTGAGGCTGAGAAAGCTTTCGCCCAAACTGTCAAGCTCTGCCACCGCTTCATGATAGAACCTTGGATTGGATGTTACCAGCGCGAGCATATCAATAATTATTTAACTTATCAGATTTAAGGTTAGATGTAAGAACTGTGCGGGAGAATGATATTTATGGATGATGTTTCTGAAAAAACAAGGTTTGAAAGTGTTGCGCGAAGCATTGAAACTGAGATGACGGTGAATGCCGAGCTAATCGAGCTTATCGCGGCAGGCGACTACCTCCTGCAGCTTGTTGACCCAGGGATGCGCAGGCAGTTTGAAGAGATTCTGCGGGATGCAAGCGGCGTGGAGGATGTGAAAAAGGTAATCGGACTCATCAAGCTTCAGATCGGCCAGCAGGCTGCGAAAAAGCTCTTCGGACTCTGAGAGGGTTCAAAGATATTCGTCGATTTTTGGCTGAGCTATTCTTATCGCGGTCTTCCACCGCCTGCGCACACAACTTGGAAATGAACCGTTCTCCTGAAAAAATTGTTTAAGATATTCCTGCGTCCGCGCGTCTGATGAGTATCCGCTCCCGAAATTGCCGTGGATTTTGTGGAGCCTCTGTATCTCCCGGTCTCTCTCGACCTTTGCAACTATGGATGCCGCTGAAACCACGGGGTAGCGCTCATCAGCCTTATGTTCAACAACCAGCTTCGGCCGCGACTCGAGATACTTTAAAATCATAAGTTCAAAGTTTCGGCAGCTCACATCCGCAGCATCAACAAATGAAGTCTTAGGCCGCAAGGTCTCGATGACCGTTGCATAACATTCTGCCTCGATTTCATTCAGGCTTTTAGCCGCCATCAAACGGTCAAGATCACACGCACGGAGATAGACAACGTGGGATTTGAAACGTTTTGTAATCTCTTTGTAAAGCGCCTCTCTTCGAGCTGGAGAGAGCATCTTTGAATCCTTCACACCCAGCTTTGAAAGCGCGTCAATTTCATCTTCACATGCCATTACACCGGCTACCACTAGAGGCCCGATAACAGGCCCCCTGCCCGCCTCGTCAACACCACATATCATAGGTTCAGCCCAAAACCGCTACGTGAGAAAGCTTTAATAATCCCTGGTTAAACTCTTTTGCAATGGATATCTGCGTTGTGGGCACAGGATATGTGGGGCTGGTAACCGGCGTTTGCTTTGCAAGCCAAGGCCACACCGTCACCTGCGTGGACATTGACGAGAAGAGAGTCGATGACATAAATCAAGGTATTCCCCCGATATATGAGATTGGGCTTGAAGACCTGCTTAAGGAAGTCCTTGAGAAAAAAAGGCTTACTGCAACGACAGATTTGAAGGCTGCGGTGCAGGGTTCTGAAATATCATTTATCTGCGTGGGCACGCCCTCCGGCCTGCTCGGCGACATCGACCTGCGCTTTATCGAGCAGGTGGGCCGCGACATTGGAAGATACCTTATAGACAAGTACCATGTGATTGTGATGAAAAGCACGGTTGTCCCGGGTACAACAGAATTCTCCCTTATACCCCTCATTGAATCAACATCTGGGAAGAAGGCTGGAAAGGATTTCGGTGTTGCCATGAACCCTGAGTTTCTCAGGGAGGGAACGGCGATCGAAGATTTCCTGCATCCCGACAGAATCGTGGTGGGTGGAATCGATGAGCGCTCAACAGAGGCGGTAGCCGAGCTTTACAAGGGTTTTGACGCGCCCCTCATGCAGACAAATCCCAGAACCGCTGAAATGATCAAATACGCAACCAACTCTTTTCTGGCAACAAAGATCAGCTTTATAAACGAGATAGGAAACATCTCAAAATCGCTGGGCATTGACAGCTACGAGGTTGCCCGCGGCCTCGCACTTGACTCAAGGGTATCGCCCAGCTTTCTCAGAGCAGGTCTCGGCTTCGGCGGATCCTGTTTTCCAAAGGATGTGAAGGCCATTGTGGGCAAGGCCAAAGAGGTCTATTACCATCCATTGATTCTCAATGCGGCGCTCGCCCTGAATGAGACCCAGCCCCTGCGGCTTATCCGGCTCGCCGAAGCTAAGCTGGGCAGCCTGAAGGGAAGAGATGTAGTCGTCTTGGGTCTGGCCTTTAAGCCTGGAACAGATGACATGCGTGAGGCGCCGTCGATAAAGATTATCAGCTCGCTACTCAAAAAGGGCGCGGTTGTGCACGCAACGGATCCGCAGGCAGTCGACGCGGCGCGAGAGATTCTTGGTGAGAAGATCAGGTATTATAACGATCCCGTTGAGGCGACAGCGATGGGGGATATAGTCTTTATTGTTACAGAGTGGGATGAGTACCGGGACGAAGCGCTCTACAGGGAAAAGACTGTTTTTGACGGTCGAAACATCGCTGAGGCGCGGGCGGCCGATTATTATGAGGGCGTCTGCTGGTGAAATTTTATGAAGGCTGTGATTCCTGCTGCAGGTCTGGGGACAAGGTTTTTGCCTATTACTAAGGCGCAGCCTAAGGAGATGCTACCTGTTTACAACAAGCCCACGATCCAGTATGTGGTTGAGGAGATAATCCACTCCGGAATTGACGATATCCTGATTATTACAGGCAAGAACAAGCGGGCGATTGAAGACCATTTTGACCGGAGTTTTGAGCTTGAGACGTCCCTTAAAAACAATGAGAAAACCGCTTTTCTCAGAGAGGTTGAGAAGATCTCCAGCGTCGATATCCATTATATCAGGCAGAAAGAGCAGCGGGGCCTCGGCGACGCTATAAACACCGCTCGAAAATATGTGGGCGACTCACCCTTTGCAGTGCTGCTTGGCGACACGATCACCACGGGAGATAGGCCTTGCACCCGGCAGATGATGGATCTCTATGAAAAGGTGAAGGCGCCGATTATCGCGGTTGAAAAGGTTCCCAGGGAGAAGACAGCGAGCTACGGCATGATATCCTATGAGAAAAAGGATGAGGGCGTCTTTCTGATCGATGATCTTGTGGAGAAGCCGGCACCTGATGATGCGCCTTCTGAGTACGGCATTGTGGGCAGATACATCCTCACGCCTGAGATTTTTGATTGCCTTGACAGAACGGCCCCGGGTGTGGGTGGTGAGATACAGCTTACAGACGCGCTAAGGCTTTTGAATCAAGAGGGACCGATGTATGGCCTTGAGTTCACCGGCAGGCGTTATGACATTGGAAACCCGGCTGACTGGCTTAAGAGCACGATTGAGCTTGCCCTTGCAGACGCCTCGATAAATAAGGAGTTTACCCAGTTTCTGAGGGATGTGATTAAGTGAAAACGATTGAAAAAGAGGTTTTAGATGTTTCTGATTCGCTTGAAAAAGCGGGTGTCAGCTTTAATGGGCAGAGAATACTGGTTACAGGCGGCGCAGGTTTTCTAGGCTCCTGGGTATGCGAGGTACTTGTCCGGCAGGGTGCAGCGGTTACCTGTATCGACAACCTCACATCAGGGCAGCAGGAAAACATTGAACACCTGATCAGAGGTGATGGCTTCACATACATGAACCATGATATAACAGATCCCATCTATTTTGATTCCAAGTTTGACACTGTTTTTCACATGGCGAGCAGGGCGTCACCCTTCGAGTTCGCCGAGCATCCCATCCAAATCCTCAAGGCAAATACGCTGGGAATATGGGTCGCCCTGGGAATTGCTAAGGAGCATGGGGCGCGGTTTTTCTACACCTCCACAAGCGAGGTTTACGGCAACCCGGACCCGCGTTTTGTGCCCACGCCTGAATCCTATTTTGGGAATGTGAACTCTGTTGGACCGCGGGGCTGCTACGACGAGGCGAAGCGGGCCGGTGAGGCCTTTGTTACCGCCTATCACACTCAGCATGGGTTGGACACGCGGATGGTGCGGATTTTCAACACCTACGGCCCCAGGATGCGAAGCGACGACATATATGGCCGTGTTGTGCCGCGCTTCATCGATCAGGCCTTGAAGAATGAGCCGATCACAATCTTTGGCGATGGGAGCCAGACACGGTCCTTCACCTATATTATGGATCAGGTTGAGGGCATCCTCAGACTCGCAGGAGCTGAAGGATTGCAAAACCCGGTTGTAAACATTGGAAACAACGTGGAAAAATCTGTTCTCCAACTGGCAGAGACAATCATCTCGCTTACAGATTCAAAGTCTAAACTGTCCTTTCATCCTCTGCCCATTGACGACCCACTGCGAAGGAGTCCTGACATATCCCGGGCTAAGGAGCTTTTAGGCTGGGAGCCGAAGATAGGCTTTGAAGAAGGTCTCAAACGATTCATTGAATATATGAGGTGAAATCCTTTTATGGAGAAGACGACGGTCATTCGCGACCCTGTTCACAAAGATGTCTTTTTGTCTGAGCTTGAGATGAGTCTCGTGGACACTCCTGTCTTTCAGAGGCTTAGGCGCATAAAGCAGCTCGGCGTTACAAACCTTGTTTATCCCAGCGCGAATCACACCCGCTTTGAGCACAGCATCGGCGCGGCGCATATTGCAGGGCGCATTGCAGAGAGGCTTGAACTGGAGGGTGACTGCGAGGTTCTCAGGGCGGCTGCGCTTCTCCACGACCTTGGACACGGCCCGCTCTCCCACACATCAGAGGAGCTTTTAGAGCGTTATCTGAATCATTCCCATGAGGACATAACCCTGAAGCTCATAAAAGAAGGCGAGATCGGAGATATGCTTTCACGAAGCACCTTCAGTGCAGATGAAGTTGTTTCAGTACTTTCGAAGAAGTCGGGTTTAAGCGGACTAATCTCCGGCGACGTGGACGTGGATAGAATGGACTATCTGGCCCGCGACGCCTATCACACAGGGGTCGCCTATGGTGTAATCGATGTGGACAGGCTTGTAAACACCCTTGATTTTGTTGACAATCAACTGGTTGTCACAACAAGGGGGCTTCGGGCCGTGGAAGGATTGCTTGTAGCCAGGTTTCTCATGACACCCACCGTCTATCTGCACCGGACCTCGCGAATAGTGGATGCCATGTTTCTGCGTGCAACGGAAAAGGCGATTGAGTCTGGCCTTCTCAAGCTTGACAGACTCTATAAGATGGATGACGTGGACGTGCACTGCCTCTACCGATGCGCTATGGGCTATGTGAAGGATATGGGCCGGCGCATCGATGAACGAAGGCTGTTTAAAACTGCCTGGCATCAGGGTGCTGATGAGATGAGCGAAGGTCTTAACACCGCTTTTCACAGGGTTATGGCTGATGTGAAGCGGTGGAACAAAATCGAGCTTGAGCTTGCTGAGGACGCGGGTGTTGAGCCAGGCTATGTGATATTGGACATTCCCCCTAGGCCGAAGTATGAGGAGAAAAACGCCCTTGTCTTTGACGGCGAAAAAATCGAGCGCCTCGACACTGTGTCGCCCCTTGTGAAAATCCTGCAAAAGACGCAGAAAGCACAGTGGAGCGTGGGAGTCTACACGCCCAGTGAACACTTGGAGAAGGTTGCCCCTGTCTGTGAGGGGATTGAAAGTTATCTTCTCTAATATGGCCAAATTGAAGAGGGGAAATAAAAAAAAGAGGAGGGAGGGGAAGTAGTGTTCCCTCCAGTATCGTGTAAAACCTTTTTTCTGCAGGTCTATTTCTTCTTGAGATACACTACAAGTCCTGCCGCAACTAAGAGAATTACCACAATTGCCGCAATACCTGTGGAACCGCCAGACTGTCCTTCAGCAGCCCCTATCTCTCTTTGTGTTGGACGGAAGTTATCACCCATAATATGCGCAAAAGAGGCGATCTGATCCTTTGACATTCCGATAAGCTCTTTTGCAACATGCCATTTCACACCTTCAGAACAGGGTGGTGTTGTAAGAGATCCCATGAATCGATAGACACTCTTGTCTGAGGGAAGCAGTGTTTCAGGGTTGAATGCTTCATCAAGCACGTTTTCCTCTCCTGCAGCTGTTGGGAGCAGGTTTACAATAGGCTTAATTGCTGTGTTCGAAGAGCCTTCTTCCACCATTACACTGATTACTGCAAGCCCGCCGGCACTGCTTTTGTGCACGAAATGGATCTCCATTGGATAGTGTTTGCCTGCAATTGTGTTTTCGCTTACAGTGTGGAAGTGAAACTGTAAAAGATCATATTCCTCGCCGTCAACTGTTAAGGTGCTTCCAGGCTCAAGGCTTACTTGTAGTGTGTGCCCGTTGTTGAGCACTTTTCCGCCTGTTGCCTTGTAGTTGAGATTTAGATCTGAGAGGCTTGACGCATCAAATCCTGCGATGTTAACTGGTGACTGCTCGGTTCCCCTGATCCGCAGAGCGCGTAGTCTGGTGACAGTGTATGCCAGTTCGTCGGACCATCTTCTCCCTCATAGCCCCAGTGCGCGCCTCCAGACGAGGCCCATACTGTTCCAACCACCAATAGCCCGATGAAAAGGCCGACCAATATCGTTTTGTTTTTTAGAATTTTTCCACTCTTTTTTTCCAAGAATATTCCTCCATTGATTTTTTCCACCTTAATTGGAATTTTTTGATACCACCTCATGACATTTAAATATTTTGATACGAGGGTTATTAACCCATAAAGAAAAACCAAACTAGACCCTTTCACCCAGCTTCACATCGAACTGACCCAATTCACCCATAATCCACATCAAACAGGCATGATATACACATTGCTCATAGATACAAGCCCACAAACATGCATAACATCATGACCTCTGTGGCCGCGGTCTAGATTTGCCCAAGCCCCACCCACATCCTTCAAAGCAGGATTTTTCACCCCACAACCATGACATCAGGAAGTTCGATGCTTGGCGAGCGAATCGATGAATACTGTTTCACATCAGTTCCAAATCTCACGCCTGACTTCAGGAGTTCAAAAACATTTCCAGAGACAATCGCTTTTTTCACAGGTTTTCCGTTGAGAAAGGCGTTACGGGTTTCACAGGAAAAATCACCTGAAATAGGGTTAGCCGTGTGCGCGCCCACAAGCCCGTGCACAATAAGCGCGCCCTTTTCATCTTCAATCTTATTGCTGCCTGATACAATGAAATTCGAAGCGCTCACACCGGGAAGCCCGGCATAGGACGCCCTCCCAGCGTTTCCAGTGCTCACAGTTCCACCTTTATTCGCCGTATACGTATCATATAAAAATCCTTTGAGAACACCTTTTGTTACAAGCCGGGTTTTCTCTGCAGAAACGCCTTCATCGTCAAAAGGCTCAGTCATAAGCCCGCCGGAAAGCGTTGCATCATCAACTATATCCAGCTTTGAAAAAATCTCTTCACCCACCTGATCGCCGAGCATTGATCTGCCCCTCTGCACGCTGTCAGCGCTAAAAGACGGGGCAAGTGTGTTTTCAAAGAGATCAGACACTGCCATGGGCCTGAGAACGACGCGCGTGCGCCCAGTGTCAACTGGACCGGGATTAAGCGAGTCGCTTGCCAACCTGCATGCAGCATCCCCCACCTCATAGGCGTCAATGTCTTTTTCCCGTGACACCTCATAGTGAAATCCAGTAGACTGCTCCACACCAGTTGCAACTGTTCCAAGATAGGCTGCAAGTGTGAACTCCGACTTCTCAGCCCACAACCCATGTGTGTTTGCAACAGTGATTTTTGACGTGCTCCATGAAACAGTTCCAGTCGTAGCATGAAGCTCTTTGTAATCCCCTGCTGGAGAGACGAGCTGCCTTGCCATCTCAATCCCTTCGTCAACAGTCATCACGATTTCAGACATGGTATTTTCCTCGGCCTTCACCTTCATCTGCTGCGCTAAACCTTGGAACTCATCCTTTTGCGACGCACCGGCAATCTTAACCGCTTTTTCAGCAGCCGTCAAATCAAGTTTGTTAGTGAAATAAAAACCCATCTTCGAGCCGATTATCACGCGAACCCCGTAGCCGGTTGTACTCTTCTCCTTGAAAGACTCGATTTCAGAGCGCGTCGTCTTTATGGTCGTGCTTTTTGATTTAACTGAAAATATCTCAGCCTCATCAGCCGCCTCACTGAGCCGCTTTAAAACTGCTTCAATCATCCTGCGCCCCCCACTGCGGCGGTTGTTCGGATATGGGCGCCGCCATCACCCACAGGCACGCTCTGACCTTCTTTACCGCAGAACCCGATGTGAGAATCAAAGTCACGGCCCACACCGTCAACCTCCCGAAGAATCTTGAGTATCTCGCCTGAAAGCGCTACATCCTTTACAGCCGATGTGATCTCGCCTTTTTCAATGAGAAATCCTTCCTCTGCGCTGAACTGAAAAACACCCTTCGCCGGGTCCACCTCCCCGCCCTTAGAACCAAGAAGATAAACACCATAGTCAATGCCTTCAAAAAGCTCATCCAGCTCCTGCCCCCTGGGCTCAAGAAATGTGTTACTCATCCGCACAATCGGCAGATAGTCAAAACCCTGGGCACGGGCGTTACCCGTGTTATCCCTCCCAAGTGTAGATGAAGTCTCACGTGAATGCAAAAACCCTTTGAGAACACCGTCTTCAACAAGCATCGTCTTCCGTGCCCTCGTGCCCTCATCATCATAAAAGTAGAATCCAAAGCTGCCAGGGATCGTGGGATCATCATAAATCGTCACCTGCTCTGATGCTATTGTCTCGCCAAGCCGGCCTTCAAGTATGGATTCACCCTGAATTATGTGGTCTGCCTCAACAGCGTGACCAAGCGCCTCATGTATAAAAACACCTGTGAGAAGCGGGTCGAGAACAACCTTGAATCTGCCGCTTGGAGCCTGTCTCGCGTCAAGGAGTCGAAGCGCCTTGTCAGCAGCACCCACGCCAAATGCCTCAGGATCTTTCAAATATTCGAAGCCCGCCGTTGCGCCCGCCCTCTCAGATCCGAACTGCAGGGCGCCGTTTTTCTTTGCAAAAACACCACCGAAAAATGCGACCTTCGTAGTCTCAGACTCGATTCGCGCACCCTCGGAACTGGCATAAAAACCTTTGATCTTGCTATCAAAATATGTAAATGACGAGCTCACCACGTGCTCACGGTCTTTAACCACATTATAAGCCCGCTGCCCAAACTCGATCTTCTCCTCAAGCGAAACATCAAGGGGTTCAATTTTTACAGGTGTTTTCACCCTGTCCACCGGCCCCTCCACAGGTGTGAATGCAATCTCTTTTTTTCCTGCCTGAGCCGCTCGATGCGCCCGACCGACGGCATCTAAAAGCTCACCAGGATTGTTTGCCGACGCAAAACCCCAAATCCTATCGAGAACCCGCACGCCAAAACCCGCCGTTGCGCCAAGGCTGATATCCTTTGCAACACCGTCCTTAGTCACAATACTTGTGCTCTCCCGCTCCTGAAAAGTAATATCAACAAATCGAGCGGAAATCTCAAGCGCCTTATCAAGTCCGTCGAGCATTGCCTAGCCTCAACCAGCTTAAAGAACGTGTTTTTTAACGCCAACCTTTGGAAGGTTCTTTGGCTTTGGAATAAAGGTTTTAATCCGCTCCAAAAGCCCTTCTCTGTCTGCTCCGCTCGTAAGCGCATGCTCAAGAACCTCGGAGAGATTCTTCACAGCCACGATCTCAACCTTTGCCTTTGCCCTGCGCTCAATAAGTACATCCTTTGCATTCCCCGCAGGAATGATCACCGTCTTAATCCCTGCCGTAATCGCCGCCTCAACCTTGGCAGTTATACCGCCAACAGGCAGCACATCACCGCGAACACTAAGCGAGCCTGTCATAGCAACGGTCTGCTTGATAGGAATGTTTTCAAGCGCCGAGATCACAGCGGTCGCAACAGAAATCGATGCGCTGTCCCCCTCCACGCCTTCATAGGTCTGAAGGAACTGAATATGAATATCATAGGCTGAAATATCCCGCTGAGTATGTTTTTTAATCAGAGCTGAAACATTCTGAATCGCCTCCCTTGCAATAGTTCGAAGCTTTCCAGTGGCTATTATCTTGCCTTCTTCACGGCTTTGAGCTGGTGCAACTTCAGCAACAATTGGAAGCATCACACCGGAATCACCCATAACTGCAAGACCGTTCACACGGCCAACTTCATCACCCTTGGTGAGATAAACATCATATTCCTTTTTCACGCTGATATATCGATCGGCAACCTGCTGCTCAAGAGACCGTGAAATCATCTTCGCCGCACGCACATGCTTTGCAGTAACAACCTCAGCATCCTCATTAACAGCAACATCACCTGCAGCCCGGATAAGACCGCCAAGCCCCCGGAGCATAAGCGTGATCTTACCCCTCCGGCCGCTCATCTTCTTGGCCATGCTGATAATCTCAACCACCGCGTCACGCCGGAATTGCGGGATTTTACCGTCTTTTTTAACTTCTTGGGCAACGACACGCACAATCTTGTTGCGGTTATCAAGAGTGTCATCCATAACATCCTTCATGTAAATTTCATAGCCATATCCACGGATTCGGGATCTGAGCGCTGGATGCATGTCTTTTATCGCGCCAAGATTTCCGGCGGCGACGAGCACGAACTCGCAGGGCACAGGCTGAGTTCGAACCATGGCGCCTGAGCTTCTCTCACTCTGGCCGGTAATCGAGTATTTCCTCTCCTGAAGCGCGGTGAGCAGACTCTGCTGAGAAGGAAGATCAAGTGTGCGTATCTCATCGATGAAGAGCACGCCTTTATTCGCCCGATGGATTGCGCCGGCCTCCACCAGTTCGTGAGACGCGGTTTCAAGCCCTCCTGACTGGAACGGATCATGGCGGACATCGCCGAGAAGCGCGCCTGCATGTGACCCTGTGGCATCTATAAATGGGACGGTAGTTTCCTTAGTGTTATTCACAAGCACCTTCGGAACCATAACCTCGTCTTTAACCTTCACATACTGACGGAGCATAAAGAGAAATGTGGTTGCAATGATGCCTCCGAAGAGGATGAGGGGCTGCTGTAAAATGAGGGCGTAATAGATCACCATCACAAGTATGAGTAGAAGCGACATTTTGAAAAAAAAGTTGATCGGGGCTTCGGCCTTTCGCTTCTGCTCCTTATACTTATTAATTATCTTCTCACTCTCGCCTGCCTTCACACTCTCGATGCGCGGTGTGTTCTTATCATCAGGATTTGGATAAACCAATATGTCCTCCAGCTCCTCAACAGGCAGAAGCTCACTCATACCCTGGCCGAGCATACTCTTACCTGTTCCAGGATCACCGATAAGCAGGATATGGCGTTTCTGCTTCGCCGCCTTCTTCATGATCTCAACAGCTGTTTCCTGGCCGATTACCTGGTCGATAAGCTTTTCAGGAACTTCAATGTCTTCTGTAGTCTCAAAATCCATTAGCTTCAATTTATCTAGCCCCTTAACGTACATGAGAGGATAAGTCTAACGTAGTCAACTTTATGGAAATCACACTTATATAGCTTGTTATAGGTGTTTTCGAAACTTGGGCAGAGGGTTTGCGCAGGGGGTAGGAGGGGTGTTTCTTGTAAAGTTTTAAGTACTTCCATTTTCAGATAAAGAGCTTATGATAGTTATAGGTGGTGGCTCGTCACAAATGCTTGCGCGGGAGGTTGCTGGGGCGCTTGGCTGTGAGCTGGGCAGTGCTGTGATAAAGCGGTTTCCGGACGGCGAGAAATATGTGAAGGTTGAGAGTAAGGTTGAAGGTGAGGATGTAGTTGTTGTTCAGTCTACATCGCGGCCGCAGGATGAAAATCTGATTGAGCTTTTTCTCATGCTTGACGCCCTGTCCGATCAGTGGGCGGATGTGACCGCTGTACTACCTTATTATGGCTATGGCAGACAAGACAAATCCTTTGCGGTGGGCGAGGCTGTTGCTGCTCGAACAATCGCTAAACACATTGAAGTCTCCGCCCGCAGATTCATCACAATCAACCCTCATAAAGAATATATCCTCGATTATTTCAAGATCCCCTCGGTCTCGGTTGATGCTTCAAGTTTGATCGGTGAATACTTCAAAAAGCGGGATTTGAACCAGCTTGTTGTGGTCGCGCCGGACGCAGGGTCGCGTGATATGGCCCAGCGTGTTGCCGACTCTCTGGGATGTGAGTGCGCGAACTGTGAGAAAAAACGCCTTGGACCAGGCAAGGTCATTACATCAGCAGATAACATCAGCCTCAGTGGAAACGACGTCTTGATAGTTGACGACATCATCGACTCAGGCGGAACCATCGTTGAATCGGCAAAGGCTCTTCGAAACCGTGGAGCCGGAAACATCTACGTTGCATGCGTGCATCCTGTGTTCACAGGGGCGGCGAGCGAGCGCATCAGCAAGATTGCAGACGAACTCGTGGCAACAAACACGATCCAGACAGAGTACAGCAAAATCTCAGTGGCCGGGCTGATTGCGGATGCGATTAGAAAAAGATGATCTGCCAGATATTATACGGCGGCGATATAAATAAGTCCTAGGGATGGGAGAAGCAAGGGAGTTAAAAAGTGGAAAAATATTGGAGGTTTTTAGATGGGCAATATGGAAGAGTTTCTTAGAGCAATGCAACGCAATACAGATGCTAAAAAAGACGAATATGGTTCCGAAGCTCTGAACAAGTTTGATAAGAGTCAGTTTGAAAGGAACCTAAATGAACTTCTCAAAGAGATAAACCAGATTCAGGACGAGGATGCAATGTCTCACCTTCTTGAGAGGCTGTCTTTTCGCCTAAATAAATTTAAGATGTTTGATAAGAGTCTTCAGATAATAAATAAAATTTCAGAAAAGGAAAGAAAGGAATGGGCATATGTGGAAATTGCAACATCTTTTGCCAGCATCGGCAGATATAACGAAGCTGTTAAATTAATGAAAAAGGCTGGTTCCTCTCATCACCAATGGCCCCGGATTATCAAATACGCTATTGAATTGCAGGATTTCGATGCTGCTGAAGAAATAGCAAAGAACATAGATTCCCTAGACGAGCAAAGCAGACAGCTAAAGACAATTCGAGCACATAAAAACCGATACTGTCCGCTTATTAAAGACGATGATGAACTCTTCGTTGTTGTTTCCAATGAACTAGCTAAAAATCTCAGGCTAAGAAACGGCGATAAAGCAACCATCAGGATATTGTAAAGATTTTCAATGAAGTTGTTTAAAGGGAGATGATGAATTGACAAAGACATTAGAAGAAATTCTCACGGGAGTAATATTGTGTGATGGACAGGGTTATAATAAGAAATGTATGTTCCTAGAAAGGGGGAAGGATGGGAAACCGAAAAAGGGTAAAGATGGAAAAACGAAACGAACCCTTGATCCATCTGAGTTAAAGAATAAACATGACGGAGAATATAAAGACGAAAAAGATAATTCGGTTGGACTTAAAGAGTCAGATGTTGAGGATAGGTATCATGTTTATTCTACTGGTAATATGAAACCAGATTTCATGTTTATTATGGAAACGCCGGGAAAAAAAGAGAGTTACAAGAAAAAGAACAACGAGAATGAATTTGATAAATATGTCAGCAATGGTAAACTGATAAATCATGACAATCTTGAGGGATATGCAAAATTAAGGCAGAAGAATTTTCTCAAATGGATATTAAAGCCGTCCGATAAAGACAATATTAAAGACAATATAATTGGCATTGTCAACCAAGAATTACTTGATAATCAAATTACACTAAACTTAAAGGATAGACAGCCAGAAAAGAAAACGTTTGAATTTTTTGACTATGTTCATGTGACAGACGTGCGAAAATGTGCAGACGGAAAAACGAGTATATGCTTCAAGAAGTTTTTGAAAAAAGAAATTGAAATTTTGAATCCAAAACTCATATTTTGCTTTGGTGGTGAGGCGTGGAATCAAATATTTAAGGGATATGAATCAGTAATTAGAAACGAAAAATGTAATGACGAAAAAATTAAAGAAATTGAAAAAGGAGGCAAAATCACCAAAATTTCTGACGTTCACGGCTATCTTTTCAAATTTAAAATTAAAGATGATGCAGATTCGATTTATATCCTTCCTTGCATCCATTTTAGCGGCACTGCACGCAATTCAGCACCCAGAAACAGTTACATAGATTATTTCAAAAAAGGGTTAACAGAATATAGGGGAAAATAGGAAAAATGACCTCTCTAACCTTCTATGGCGGTGTCGGCTATTTCAATTAACTTTTTATACGGCATTAACATCAACATATATGTAGGTGATAGCATGTATGTTCGAACCACTATAAAGCTAAGGGAAGACATATATCAGCGCCTCAAAAAAGAGGTTGGAGCGCGGGGGATGTCTGAAAAAATAAATAAAATACTTGAAGAGACCCTTATCAAGAAGAAGAAAACCCTTTATGGGACCATGCCAAAAGTTGATACAGGCGATTTGAGGGACCACGAAGACCGGATGTGAAATGATGTTTATCGACTCCTTCGCATGGATTGAATATTTTATGGGCACGGAGAGGGGGAGAAAAGTAAAAAAAATAATCGAAGGCAATGTAATCACATATACATCGCCAACAGTTATTGCAGAGATCTTCTCAAAGTCGGTTAGAACCGACGGCCAGGATAAAGCCAGGGAGAGAGTGGATTTCATCGTTGACCGATGCGTGCTCATCCAAACAGACGAAAACATTGCTGTTGAAGCTGGAAGATTACACGGGGAGATGAAGCCGAAGATCAAGGATTTCGGGCTGGCCGACGCCTTTATCCTCGCATCGGCACGGAGCAAAGGAGCCAAAGTGGTGACTGGAGACCCCCATTTCAAAGACCTAGATGATACAGTGTTTTTAGATTGACCAAAATGACGAATGGATAAGCATGCGCCCCCGATATAACGTGGTTTTAGAGACAATTCTCTTTCTTAACAATCTGCATAAGCTCGCCGAGGTCATCAATCTCGTAATCTGCCCCAGAATCTATGCCCCCCTTCTTAGCCCCATATCTTGCAAAGGCAGTCTTCATGCCAAGGCTTTTGGCTCCTTGGATGTCTCTCTCTGGCCAGTCCCCGACCATGAGAACCTCTGAGGGTGCAAACCCCAGCTCTTTCAGTGCCTTTTCGAAGGGAAGCCCCTCGGCTTTGGTCTTACCGGTGTCCTCAAAGGCCACTACAACATCAAAGATGTGATGAAGCTTAAGGGGGCACAATCTTATTCAGGCCTGCAGCCGCGGGGCATCACTGACCACGCCCAGCTTGATCCCAATCTTGGACAGCTTGGTGAGTGTCGGAGTGACATGAGGAAAAGGCTCCAGGTAGGCCAGTTTGGTCTTCCTGTAGACAGCTATGGCATTGCCCAGGATCTTATAATCAATACACCCCAGGACTTCTTTGAGGAAGTCATCAAAGATGTGCTGGTATTCTATACCGCGTCTCTCATAGAGCTCGTAGAGCTTTCTGATGGCATCATCCCGCTCCATATCGAGGCCTGCATCTATCATGGCGTCCACAGCAGCCTCCACGCTCATCCGCTTCATTTTGCCGAAATCTATGAGGGTGTTATCTAGGTCGAAGAGCACCCCTTTTATCATCAAGTAGAATAGTGTCATCAGAAGGTAAATAGTTTTTCGAACCCTGTCCTCACAAAAATAAAATACTAGGAACCTCAACGGGTCTTCATGGCGGCGCTCACCTTCTACGGAGGCGAGAGATAAATAAGATATAGGTGGGAGAGAAAGGAGTTAGCAATGTTTAAGCATGAATGTGAGATGTATCCACTCGTGAAGGACTTTTTGATTAAGAAACAAGAATGTAATGAAGAAAAAACGGGGTATACCTCTGAAAAAAAATGTTTAACTGATGAGGGGAAAACCCTGTCTTTGGCGCTTTTCGGGAGAAGTATTGAACCGGATGTTTACGGTATCGATGACACTAAAGGTATAATCTATCTTGCAGAAGGTAAAATTACCCACGAAGGTAGATCTTTTGATGAGGCGATTGTTCAGGGTGTGACTTACCAAAGGTTCTCCCACTATGTTTATGTCTTCTTTCCAATAATAGAGGATGCGGATATTCTAAAACATCTAAAAGAGCTGTGTGAAGAATATGGCTTAGGACTTCTGTTAATAGATTACCAGCGACAGGTCGAGGAAATAGTTACTCCAAAACTTTCAAAATTTTACGGAGGGAATAACTGGTCTATTACTCGTGATAACATCAAAACAGCAGAAGAAAAAATAACAAGATTATTATTGTTAGGTGGAGTGGGAAAAATAGGGCAGGTTCATTTGCCCATTTTAAGGGACATCTGCTATCTACTGGGCGAAAAAGTAAGTTGGAATAATGAAGAGACGTTTATTATTTTTTTAAGGAAGCATACGTTATTAGATAAATATCGGAGTCAAGGACTAAATGGGAAAGAAAGTAGTCTGAATTTACATGATGGGAGTGTTAAAAATCCATTGTTATTAAAGAAGATTAAATCGCGTAACAATTCTTCTAGAGGTGCTACTGTTGAAGAGGTATCGGACACCTTTAAAAAATTAATCACGGAGACTCTTAACACGTTAGAATATCTTGGCTTGCTAAAAAGAGATAAAGAATCGATGAATCTAACTCCCCAAGGAATTAACTTCAGAAACGTTATTAGAGGTGATAATAAGCAGAATCTATACAGAAAAGAAGTTGTCGACACAATTCAGAGAACATTTATTTCTATTCTGCTGGCCAAGGAAGAAGTTGAAGAAGAAATCCGGAAGATGTGTGAGATAATCAAAAGTGTAGAGCCACAACCGAGATTTAGATTTTGGTGCGATAAATGCGATTATAAAAAAGACTGGACAGTGAAAAAACTAGAAAAGGAAAAGTTATTAAATATTTACAAAAAATATGGAGAAATACATTGCCCGATATGCAATAATAAAAAGGTTCCTCAGCCGTATAACTTATTAATGGCGGCTAAGGATTTGGAAAACACTTATCGTTTGGAAGTTTTGCTGGAAGAAACAAAAATAATCGAAAAAGCACGGTCTTTTGACCAGCTTCCGCCTGAAATGAAGAGAAAATTTAGAATTAATGATCCAAAGCGAACCACTTACTGGTATCTTGGAAAAAACGCCCCTTATTTATCCGAGTAATCATGACCTCTCTAACCTTCTATGGTGTTGACAAAATTAAAGCAGTTTACAGTTGCGTTAAGTGCGAAGAGTGTAAATTACGAGATAAGAATAGTAATGTAGATTTTGCATTTTATAATAAAAACTGTGACCAGAAGCTAATGCTTGTCCTTCAAAACCCAGGAATTGAAAAAGGAACTAAAAAAGAGCTAAGGGCGTTAGAGCATGATCTTATAGCTGCTGCTGATTTTCAAACGCTATTAGAGTTACATATGTATGGAATGGCTCGATGGCTTTTTATAAATAATAAAGAATTTTCCAGAGAATTTTTTAAGATATTAAAAAAACCCTTCACCGAAGAATATTTTTTTGGGAGCTATGGTTTATTAGAACTTAAGGATATAGTCAACGACCCTAGTAAAATTGATAAAATTAAAGGATTTATTAGCCAGCTCTTCGATGATTTTTATATAACTGATTTAGTAAAATGCAGAACCGAAACTCAGAGCTTAAAATGGAACAAAAAGTGCAATCATCTTAAAAATTGTTACGATCAGTTTTTAAAATATGAGTTAGAAGCTGTACAGCCAGATGTAATTTTTGTCTTCGGCACTAGGGCTTGGAAGCACTTCTTTTATGAAACGAAATCTAATAATCCTTTAATGATAATAAATCCGAGTCCAACCAAACCCGATAATATTGAAAAATATCGGAATGTGTCAAAAGCTCATGGAATTTTATTTGAAAGTGGCCTTTTTGAAGAGAAAAAAATATGGATTATCCCATTAGGCCACTTCAGCCAAGCTATTTACAATTTTTACTTAAGGGATAGTTATCACTGTTATCTAAAGAAGGCCGTGTCTAAACTAAAAAAAGTTGGAGTTG